>CAZIGP010000001.1:0-5089 GCA_964538425.1 uncultured Pirellulales bacterium
ACACAGGTATCGCATCAGGTGGAACACGATTCCACAAATTGTCAAGCGATGTAAATGCGCAGCAGTTCGGTGTAACGTTTCAAAAAGTTACGCCGATGCTTGCAAAATCTTCGAGAAAAATTTCTTTTCAAAAACTTCTCGCATCACTTGCTTGACAAATCTGCAACGCGCCGCAAAATAACCTCCTTAGTAGTTATGTGCGCTTGATAGGTTGTGAAACTAATCGAAGGAATTCACCGGAACGGCGGTGTTGTTGGTTAAGCAATGTGTCGCAGCAATGCAAAGTAGGTGCAAAATAGTTGCGGTTTAGTGCGGCAATCATTGAACGCAAATTTATTTTGTAGAAGGCTGCGTACAACTTTGCTGGATGGGTGCTTGGTAGTTGCGGGCCATAAGCAGTTGGTTGAGTCGCGTGCTTAAGCAGTATGCGCTTAAGCACTGCGCGCAGGCTGTGGCTTGTTGTTATCAAGAAACAACATCTCTTTCGGAACAATTGAGAAACACTTGTTTGGCCAAGGGAGATCGTAGGCCAAGACACCTCGCGATTAGTTTCGCTCATAGTGCCGGTTTGTACGGCGTCGCAGTCGAACTCTTGCAAATACGGGGGGCGATGAGCGGAAGGATCTACGGGTCGACGACTTCGGTCGGGGTTCGGATGCCCCCCCTGTTTTTGAAGGGTTGCGATTAGAGAATCTATAAGATTGGCAGTTAGCTGCGTGTTTGCAACGGGTTTTGAGCACAGTTCCTAAATTGTCTCAGCTTGTCGCAGCTAGAAACAACAATGGCCATCGCTAAGCAGCAAGCGTGGATTGGCGTAGAATAATTTCATGCCGCGTGCGCTTGTTGCTATCGGATCGAACCTTGGTGAGCGAGAGGCTTTGCTTCATCGTGCTGTGGAGCTATTGGTCTCCAGCGATGATACCCGGCTGTTGTGTTTCAGTTCTTTGCAAGAAACGTTGCCGGTGGGCGGTCGAGCGGATCAGCCGACCTATCTTAACGGCGCGGTGCTTTTAGAAACATCGCTTTCGCCGCAGGGGTTGCTGTCTCGGTTGATGGACGTAGAACGTCAATTAGGGCGCTTGCGAATCGAGCATTGGGGGCCACGAACAGTCGATTTGGATTTGCTGCTGTATGACAATCTTGTGTTGCAAACGCCAGAGTTAACGGTGCCGCACCCGAGAATGTCATATCGAAAATTTGTGCTTGAGCCGGCGGCAGAAATTGCTGGCGAAATGATTCATCCCGTAATTGGTTTAAAAGTGTCGGATTTGCTAGAACAATTCAA
Organism: uncultured Pirellulales bacterium; assembly: GCA_964538425.1. GTDB lineage: Bacteria > Planctomycetota > Planctomycetia > Pirellulales > JADZDJ01 > JADZDJ01. The sequence goes on from CAZIGP010000001.1 coordinate 1,286, forward strand.
CATGGCTACTTCCAAAGTTGTTGAAACCGCGAGTGAGGCTCAAACCTGGGTATTAGACCAGCGACGGGCGGGTAAACGCATTGGAGTCGTGCCTACCATGGGGGCGCTACATGCAGGCCACTTGAGTTTGGTTGAGCGTTGTCGCAGCGAGTGCGATGCGACCGTAATTACGGTATTTGTTAATCCGAAGCAGTTTGGCCCTAGCGAAGATTTTTCAAAGTATCCGCGACAGTTGGAGCGAGACTTAGCATTGTTGACACCCCTAGGAGTGGATTTGGTTTTTGCGCCGACGGCCGAAGAGATGTATCCCCCGGGTGTCGCAACGGCTGTTGAGGTTGCTGGGCTGACTGATCGTTGGGAAGGAGGCATCCGGCCAGAACATTTTGTTGGTGTCACTACAATCGTGCTAAAACTATTTAACATTATTTCCGCTGATCGAGCGTATTTTGGCCAGAAAGATTACCAACAATATCGCGTGGTCCAGCGAATGGCGACCGATTTGAACTTGCCGATCGAAATTGTGTCCTGTCCTACGGTTCGCGAGCCAGATGGTCTGGCAATGAGTTCGCGAAATGCGTATCTTTCGGCCGAAGATCGACACCGTGGTTTAGTGTTGTCTCGAAGTTTGCAGACCGCTCGCGAAATGTTCATTAGTGGTGAGCGAAACGCAACCAAAATTCGTGAGACTGTGCGCCAAGTGATTACGCGTGAATCTGGTGTGCAGCTGGATTATGTCGCAGTGGTGAATAGCGAAACCTTGGAAGAGTTGTCGACGATTGATTGCACTGCCGTTGTGCTCGTCGCGGCCAGAGTCGGAGGAACACGGCTCATTGATAATGAAATACTGAAATGAAATTTCGATTAATAAACTAATTTGGTATCCGACTCGCAATTTCTGCTATGCGTTCCACCCTATTTCATATTCCGAAAGAAGTTTTTGGGTTGCCGCTGTTTGGATTTGGCTTGTTGTTCGTACTTTGGGCAGTCGTATGCGGCTTATTTGTAGCATGGCAAGTTTATCGGCGTGGTTGGACGAAGGAGTTGTGGGCCGAATTGCCGATGATGGCGCTCATGGGCGCTCTGGTCGCGTTTGTGCTGCCGGCCGTAGGTGACGAAAAAGGCTTGCCCATTCGCGGGTACGGCGTATTTGTTTTTCTAGGCGTGGCATCAGGAGTAGCATTGGCCGTGCATCGCGCACGGCGCGAAGGTTATCCTGCTGAATTGATCTATTCGATGGCGATTTGGTTGGTGATTAGCGGCATCATCGGGGGCCGGCTTTTTTTTGTTATCGAGTATTGGAAGGATTTTCAACGAGAGAGCGTTCTAGCGACCTGGGGGGCGATCGCCAAATACACGGAAGGTGGCTTGGTGGTTTATGGTGCATTTATTGGAGGAGCCGTCGCGGCAATTTGGTTTCTTATTAAACACAAGCTGCCGGTACTAGCCTTTGGCGACATTATTTGTCCTAGTGTGATGCTTGGATTGGCACTCGGGCGTTTGGGCTGCTTCATGAACGGCTGCTGTTATGGTGGGCGTTGTGATCTACCATGGGCAGTGACGTTTCCTAAAGATTCGCCTCCCTACAAAGAGCAAGCAGAAGCTGGCTTGTTGGGGTCGCCACCGATTGTGGCAGAACGCAGTTTGCCGGTGCATCCAGCTCAGCTTTATAGTTCAATCGGCGCATTTCTAATTACATTTGTGCTGTTAGCGTGGTATCCGTTCCGCCGCCACAACGGCGAGATTGTTGCCTTAATGATGACGATTTACTCGATTACTCGATTTTTGGAAGAAATTATTCGGATCGATGAAACCTCGGTATTTGGAACGGGCTTAAGCATTTCGCAAAATGTCAGCTTGCTGGTGCTTGCCGGTTCTGTTGCCTTGTGGATCTACATCTTGCGACAACCTCGCCTGCAATATGAAGCAAAGCCTAGCAAAAACAAAAAAGCCTAGGGATGTTCCCTAGGCTTTAATGTGAGCTTTGCTTAATCAGGCACTAAACTAAGTTCTTTCGCACGGCCCAAACGGCCGCTTGAGTGCGGTCGGTGACGGCGATCTTGCGAAGAATATTTTGCACGTGTTCTTTCACCGTTTCGACACTAATTCCTAGAGAACGGCCGATTTCTTTATTGCTTAACCCCAAAGCAATATGACGCAGCACTTGCAGTTCGCGTTGTGTGAGAGGCACATCATCGCTCGGCTCGCGTGTGTTCATCGCATGATGCACACGACGCAATTCACCGGCCTTGATGGCTGGCTGGCCACTGGCGGCTGCATTAATTGCGGCCACGAGTTCGTTCTTGGTAGAACCTTTGAGTACATAATCAGAAGCACCTAGTGCTACAGAGCGCGCTACATAAGTAGGATTATCGTAGGTCGATAAAATCACCACGCGCTGTTCAGGACGGTCTTTGCGAATTTTTTCCAGTGCATCAAGCCCATCGATATCGGGCATGCGGATATCAAGCAAGACAACGTCGGGCTTTAGCTTCTTCGTTAGCTTGATAGCTTCTTCGCCCGTTTTGGCTTCTGCCACAACTTTGATATCACTTCCGGAAAACAAACTTGCGAGGCCCCTGCGGACGACTTCATGATCGTCTGCAACCAACACTTTTACGCTCATTTTGAATCTCCCATAAAAAATCACTCTGCCGATTTGCATGGCCCCGCGTAGCGCTATCGGCAATCTACGGGTTTCGCAGCTTTACTTTTCTTTTACGAAATCGCCAATCACCAGGCTCCCTTCGGAAATGCGATTCGTAATCGCCAAATTTCAAGGCTGCATACTTATAGCTATTGTATTTGAGGTACTCCCTTTGGGTAGAGTTTGGAGGGGGTCTTCGATATTTATTTTGTAAACTTTTAGTGTGAAAGTTTAACGGCGGCTCGTGTTGGAAAAAGTAATGGTGGTTATGCTTTTGTGATTCTAAATTTCAAAATTGGAGCAGTAAAAAACTAAAATTGCCGCAGAAAACGCTCGTCATTTTTATAGAAATCTCGAATATCCATAACTCCATGCCGCCTTGCGCAAACCCGCTCTACTCCAAGCCCGAAGGCGAAGCCCGTAACTTCTTCAGGGTCGTAGCCCACGGCTTTAAGCACGTTAGGATCAACCATTCCCGCTCCTCCCATCTCTACATAGCGAGTTTTTCCGCCGACGGTTTCCCAGGCCATATCGACTTCGACGCTAGGCTCTGTAAATGGAAAAAATGACGGACGAAAGCGGATATGAACGTCGTGCCCGAGAAAGCTAGCAGCAAAAAGCCGCAAAACGCTTTTCAGATCGGCCATCGTAACATTGCGGTCAATGAGCAAGCCTTCGATTTGATGGAACATCGGGTAATGAGTGGCATCGGCATCATCCGGACGATAAACGCGACCCAGCGAAATTACCCTTACTGGTGGCTTTTGTTTTTCCATCACCCGAATTTGTACAGTGCTGGTTTGGCTGCGAAGCAGCATGGGGCCAGTATGGCCCACACCGGCAGTGGCAAGATAGAAATTCTCAAGCGGGTCGCGCGCGGGGTGAGAAGCAGGAATATTCAGTGCTTCGAAGTTATGCCATTCGTCTTCGATTTCAGGGCCATCGGCCACCGTGAAACCGAGCCGGCCCATAATTTCTTTTAACTCTTCAATGGTCTGCGTAATGGGGTGCAAATGGCCGATTGTCGGTCGGCGGCCGGGAAGTGTGATGTCGAAAGGCTCAGCAGATTCGCTCGTCGAGCCGGCTAGTCGCTCTTGGGCGGTGGCAAGGGCGGTTTCGAGAATCGTTTTAACTTCATTAAAGCGTTTGCCAGCGGCGGG
>CAZIGP010000001.1:5099-24304 GCA_964538425.1 uncultured Pirellulales bacterium
CCCCGGAACCGTGCCCAGGCCTTTTTGAGCGGCTTTTAGCTTGCCACTTTTGGCACCCAGGAATTCGACTCGAGCCGTTTCTACAGCGGCGGTATCAGCAGCCGATTGAAAGGCAGCGTTGCCCGCCGCGGCCAATTGATCGAGTTCTGCAATAAAATTTGCTAGAGACAATGCAACCTCAATTGCACTGGAGGGATCGGATTTTTGACAAAACTTACCACAAGCATTGCGCATATGGCCAGTGGATGTTCATTTTCCCCTCGAGTTTGTTAAGTCGTAGCGATAAAAATGCCGCTCAAACGGTGCTTAAGCCCAATTGTCAAAAGGGGCTGGAACACGCTAAAATCCAAGTTTCGCCCGAGGCGGCTTTGCCGCAAGATAAGCAGCCGGCAGTAGTTGTGTCGCCGGAGCTTAAACGGCAGGTTTACTGAGTTAGGCCAAATTACGTTCGCATGTTTGAATCCATCCAACAGGGATTGAATTCCGCTCTCCGCAGCTTGCGTGGTAAAGGCAAGCTGTCGGAATCGAACATGCGCGAAGGTCTCGAGATGGTGCGCCAAGCCTTACTCGAGGCCGACGTTAGTTACGACGTTGTCAAAGAATTCATCGATCGCGTAAGCGATGAAGCCGTTGGCGAGCGGGTACTGAATTCACTCGATCCGACCCAGCAACTTGTCGGTATTGTTCACCGTGAGTTGGTGAACTTGATGGGGCCAGTCGATCATTCGCTCCATCTAAAGTCCGGCGTTACCATTTTAATGCTCTGCGGTTTGCAGGGTTCTGGCAAAACGACCACCTGTGGCAAGCTGGGAAAATTGATTCAACAGCGCGGTCGACGAGTGATGCTCGTGGCTGCCGACTTGCAACGCCCTGCGGCCATCGACCAATTGCATGTGCTAGGCGAGCAACTTGGTTTGGCGGTGTACTCCGAACGGGGCTCGACAGATCCCGTAGCTGTTTGCCATGCGGCCGTGAAAAAGGCCGAGGCAGATGGCATCCCGGTGGTAATTCTCGATACAGCCGGCCGGTTGCATATCGACGATGAGTTGATGGATCAACTGAAGCGAGTCGATAAGCGAGTCGAACCCGACCAGGTGTATTTGGTCGTCGACGGTATGACCGGACAAGACGCGGTGAATAGTGCCAAAGCGTTTAACGAGTCGCTTGAGTTAGACGGCGTGATTATGACGAAACTCGACGGCGATGCTCGCGGTGGCGCGACGCTGTCGGTAAAGCAAGTCACAGGCGTACCAATCAAATTTATTGGTACCGGCGAGCATCTCGATGCCCTTGAAGAATTCCATCCCGACCGCATGGCGGGACGAATTCTTGGCATGGGCGACGTGATGACTTTGGTCGAACAAGCCCAGCAGAAGTTCGACCAAGAAGAAATGCGAAAGCAGGAGGAGCAACTTCGCAAAGGCGAAATTACACTCGAAACTTTCCGCGATATGATGCGGCAAGTAAAGCGCCTTGGTCCATTGCAAAAAGTAATGGGGATGATTCCCGGCATGGGCGGCATGAGCCAGATGATGGATCAGTTCGACGAAGGGGAAATGGGCCGATTTTTTGGCATTATCGACAGCATGACCCCCGACGAACGGCGGAACCCGCGACTAATTGATCAAAGCCGGCGACGACGCATCGCGACCGGTTGCGGCGTAGAGCCGCATGAAGTAAACGAATTGGTCAAACAGTTCGACGGCATGGCCGCGATCATGAAACGCATGTCGGGCTTGGGAATGCGAGATCGCATGAAGGAAATGAAAAATTTGCAGCAAGGCGGTTTTTTAGATCCTGGTTCAAAGCTACAAAAACAAAAAGGTGGTACCGGCAAGCGGTTGACGCCGGATGAAAAACGGAAGTTAAAGAAGCAACGAGAAAAAGAGTTGCGAAAAAAGAAACGAGATGGCCGGTGAGAGACTAGAGGCCAGAGGCTAGGAATTAAAATCCAACTAGCCTTTAGCCTCTAGCCCCTAATCCCTGAACTTACGGAGAACTTTGTGTCAGTTAAATTACGCATGAAAATGATGGGGCGGAAGCATCGCGCTTACTTCCGCATTTGTGCTACCGATACGAAAGCACCACGCGATGGTCGCGTGATTGAAGAAGTCGGCACTTACGACCCTTCGATTCCGCTTACCGATGCCCGCTGCAGGCTTAATTTAGAACGTGTGCAATATTGGCTTGGTGTCGGTGCTCAACCGTCAGATCGAGTTAAAGTATTGATTAAGAAGTACGGTCCCAATGGATCGCACTTGAAAGAACAGGAACAAGCTGTGGCCACGCTGAAGGCGCCAAAAATAGTGCCTGACGCAGGTGCTCCAGTATTTGTGCCGAAGCCAAAGAAAGAAGAGGCAGCCGAAGCAGCCCCGGCCGCGCCAGCAGAACCAGGAGTGGAAGCTGCGGCACCAGCGGAAGCGGCGGCGGAATAAAGATCGGTGTCTAGGTGTCTAGATTGCTGAGTGTCTGAGTTGGATTGACGCTTAGAAACCCAGACCCCTAGACACGTAGACGACCTAACCCCATGCGATTCGACATTTTAACCCTGTTTCCGGAAATTTTTTCCGGCTACTTAGGGCAAAGCGTGTTGAAGCTGGCGATTGAACGCGGATTAGTACAAGTCCACCTGCACGATATTCGGCAGTGGGCTAAAGGGAAGCATAAGGTAGTTGACGATCGACCTTACGGCGGCGGACCGGGCATGCTGCTCAAAGTCGAGCCGGTGGTTGAAGCCGTCGAAGCAGTACAGCAATTAACCGAGCCTGGGCATGTGGTAATGCTGACGCCGGTTGGTAGAAAACTGACACAGCAAGTCGTGGAAGAATTGGCCGGTCACCAACGGTTGGTTTTTCTGTGTGGAAGATACGAAGGATTTGACGATCGTGTAAGACAAATTCTGCAGCCGGATGAAATTTCTATCGGAGATTACATCCTCGGCGGCGGCGAAGTTCCGGCGATGGTGCTGGTCGATACAGTGGTCAGGCTCGTGCCAAATGTTTTAGGAGACGACGAAAGCGCGAGATTAGATTCCTTCTCACACGGAGACAGGTTACTAGAAGCAGGGCACTTTACGAGACCCAGAGAATATCGTGGTTTGACCGTGCCGGAAGTGCTATTAAGCGGTGACCATGAAGCGATTGCAAAATGGCGTGAGGAACAGAGCAAACAAATTACCAAAAAACGACGGCAGGATTTGATCAAATAACAGAAAATAAAACTTCGAAGGCATATAACGTACACATTTCAAAATTAAATTATTAACGTCCACTTACACGAAATAGGCTGAATCATGAGTCAACAAATTCTGGAAATGGTTGAAAAAAGTTCGCTGAAGACAGAGGTTTCAAAATTTGAAGTCGGCGATACCGTCGATGTCCACACCCGAATTTTGGAAGGCGAAAAAGAACGCATTCAAATTTTCAACGGTGTCGTGATTGCACGCAGCGGGTCGGGTAGCCGCGAAATGTTTACGGTCCGTCGCATTGTGCAAGGGGAAGGAGTAGAGCGCAAATTCCCGCTCCATTCTCCAAAGATCGCCAAAATTGAAGTGAAGCGCAGTGGCGTGGTCCGCCGTGCGAAACTGTACTTCTTGCGAGATCGCGTGGGCAAAGCGGTGCGCTTGCGTCAACGCCGCGGTGATAAGACAACGATTGTGCCAGGCGAAGAAACTGCAACGGCAACCTAGTCAGCAGCAAGCGGTAAGCCTGAAAAAATGTAGAACGCCGGTCCTTGGCGGATGGGGGCATCTGTCGTGCGCTTGTATCGGGCAATCTCCACGTGGTGGACGAAAGTCCGCCGACCGAAGTCACTTGGGTATCGAGGTGAGCGGGCGGCGGAGAAGTTTCTCAAACGCAAAGGATACAAAATTGTCGCGCGGGGGTTGCGATTGCGCGGCGGTGAGTTGGATTTAGTGGCTGTCGATGGCCGAATCGTCGTGTTTGTTGAAGTAAAAACTCGCCGTTTCACCGCAACAGGTACACCGGCTGAAGCGATCGACGCTCGCAAAGAAAGACACATGACACGTGCTGCGATGGCATTCATCAAGCGGCATTCGCTTGAGGGATATTCTTGCCGGTTCGATGTCGTCGCGGTGACTTGGCCGCAGGAAAACGCCAAGCCACAGATCGAGCATATCATGAATGCGTTCGAAGCGAATACGAGCTTATATCGCTGAGTGACACCAACCCGCCGCACTAATAAGAAATCGCTCTAATTAGGCGACCTACTTCACACGTTACCTTTGTAGGCAGGTCGGGCAGGTACAAAAACCATCAGCCACGCTGTTCGATCGGTACAAAGTCGCGTTCCAGTGCCCCAACGTAAACTTGTCGAGGACGGCAGATCTTTTTAGCGGGGTTGTGGTGCATTTCCATCCAATGGGCAATCCAACCCGGCAGGCGGCCCATAGCGAATAGCACCGTAAACATATTCACCGGAATCCCCATCGCACGATAGATCACGCCGCTATAGAAATCGACATTGGGGTATAGCTTGCGTTCAATGAAGTATTCGTCGTTTAAAGCCGCAGCTTCCAGTTCCTGAGCAATATCGAAAATCGGATCTCGAATTTTCAATTTTGCCAACAGCTTGTCGCAAGTACGTTTGATGATGGTCGCCCGTGGATCGTAGTTTTTGTAAACTCGGTGCCCAAAGCCCATCAGCCGGAAGCCTGATTCCTTCTTTTTCGCAAGATCGACGTACTTTTTCACGTTGCCGCCGTCGGTTCGAATGGCTTCCAGCATTTCGACGCAGGCCTGGTTGGCTCCACCATGCAATGGCCCCCACAGGGCACAAATTCCTGCCGAAACCGACGCGAACAAATTTGCGTCGCTGGAACCAACCATCCGCACCGTGCTGGTGCTGCAATTCTGCTCATGATCGGCATGCACAATTAAGAGCAGATTCAGTGCTTCGACAAAGTCCGGATCGACTTCGTACGTTTCGCATGGCACGCCGAACATCATGTAGAGAAAATTCTGGCAGAAATCGAGATCATTCCGCGGATACATAAACGGCTGGCCGCACGATTTTTTGTAGCTGTAGGCAGCAATCGTCGGCAACTTGGCCATCAGGCGATGGACAGAAATCTCCAACTGGCGTGGGTCACGCGGATCGAGCGAATCTTGATAAAATGTAGAAAGCGCGCCGACGACGCTCGACAGAATGGCCATCGGATGCGCATCGCGTGGGAAGCCGTTATAGAACGACTTCATCTCTTCGTGCAGCATCGTATGCCGTTGGAGCGATGTGCGAAAATAATCAAGCTGAGACTTGGTAGGCAGTTCGCCGTAGATCAACAAATAACTGGTTTCGACAAAATCGCTTCGCTGAGCGAGTTGTTCAATCGGATAGCCGCGATATCGCAAGATGCCACGCTCACCATCGAGGAATGTAATCGAACTGGTTGTCGAACCAGTGTTTACATAGCCTTCGTCCAGCGTGATGATTCCTGTCGCCGCACGAAGCTTCGAAATATCGATGGCTACTTCATTCTCGGTGCCAACGACAACGGGCAGTTCGGTTTCACGGTTCTTGTAGGTTAATTTCGCTGCCTCGCTCATCGAGCGGCGCCTTTCTCTGCGGGTACTTTGCGTTAATTCAATCATACGCCTCGCCTATCAATAAAACCGGTTGCTTTTGCCGGTGGCGGGGAAACCGTTAGTTTAACGCACAGTTGGTGATAGGACAATTCACTGGAGAGCAGATCTTAAGTTCGACGAGCAACAAAAAGTCGTGAAAGTTAACGTTTTCATTATTCAAGGCGATCTCCGTTAGGGAGCTTTACCCGGATTGCTCTCACGTTGCTTGTTGCCCTAGAATCGTGGGTTTCGCCAACTTTCAATCAGGTCGATTGGATCTCCCGTTTTGAAATACGCCATTATTATTCCCGACGGTGCGGCTGATGAACCGCAAGAATCCCTAAGCGGAAAAACTCCGCTTCAGGCAGCAAACACGCCCGCGATGGATGCCGTGGCATGTTTAGGTGTTGTCGGTCGGTCAAACAATGTGCCACTCTCGTTGCCTGCCGGGTCCGATGTCGCTTGCCTCAGTTTGCTCGGCTACAATCCGCTCGAACATTTTACGGGACGCGCTCCGCTAGAAGCTGCAGCTCAAGGTATTGAGCTAGGGCCGGAAGATTGGGCGATTCGCTGCAATTTGGTGACGGTTGAAAACCAAACGATGCGCGATTTTACCGCGGGGCATATTTCGACTGAAGAAGGCCGTCAACTACTTACTACGGCCCAAGAAAAACTAGGTAGCGATTGGCTGCAATTCTACCCAGGAGTGAGCTACCGCAATCTGCTCATTCACCGTGGTGCTAAGCACTCTGCTCCTTATTCACGAGATACTCGCACCACACCGCCGCATGATTTGACCGACAAGACGGTGCTTAACGACTATCCACGCGGGCCTGGCAGTGCCGTTTTGACTCAAATGATGTCAGATAGCGCAGGCATTTTCGCTGACCATCCCGTGAACATCGCCCGTCGCGCCGCAGGTAAGTCACCAGCAACAAACGTTTGGCTTTGGGGTCTAGGTAGCACGCCAAAACTCACCCCATTCAAACAGCTTTACGGCGTCAATGGTACGATGATTACCGCCGTCGATTTATTGCGAGGGTTGGCATTGCTACTTGGATGGAAAAAGATCGAAGTGCCTGGAGCAACAGGGTACACCGACACCGATTATGCCGCCAAAGGACGTAATGCAATCGAAGCATTGCCGACAACCGATTTGATTTGTGTCCATGTGGAAGCCACCGATGAAGCTTCCCATGAAGGAGATACAAAAGCAAAAATTAAAGCCCTCGAAGAAATCGACCGGCATATTGTCGCTCCTCTGCACGAAGCACTTAAAAAGCAGGGAGATTATCGCATTTTGATTTCACCCGACCATCCAACCCCAATTCGATTGAAGACACATAATCACGGCGCGGTACCATTCACAATGGCAGGGGCAGGAATTCAAGCCGACAATGCGACAACGTATGATGAAATTGCCGCTTCAAAATCATCGACCGCGTTTGAAGAAGGTTGGCGATTAATGGGGCACTTTTTGCAAACATAAAGTCCTATCGTCAAGCATGCATATCCTCGCAGGCGTTCAGTAAATTCTGAAGTAATTAAACGACAAACAAATGCCCATCGTAGTTCAAAAATTTGGCGGAACGAGTGTTGCCGACAGTCAGAAAATTCTTGCGGCTGCTCGCAAGGCAATTCGAACACAACAGCAAGGCAACCAAGTGGTGATGGTCGTAAGTGCCATGGGGCATCAAACCGACCATCTGGTAGACTTAGCTGGACAAATTACAGATCGTCCCTCGGCTCGTGAAATGGACATGCTGCTTTCGACCGGCGAGCAAGTGAGCGTTGCGCTCATGGCAATGGCAATTCAGTCTCTAGGATCCAAAGCAATCAGCCTTACTGGCGCACAAATCGGCATTCGAACCGACAGCACTCATACCAAAGCCCGCATCCATTCGATATCTACCGATCGCATGCGGCAGTTGCTCGACGAAGGCAATATCGTCATTGCAGCAGGTTTCCAAGGCATCGACGAGAATTTCAACATTACAACCCTTGGTCGCGGCGGCAGCGATACGACAGCGGTTGCATTAGCGGCAGTGCTGCAGGCAGATTCTTGCGAGATTTACACCGACGTGGACGGAGTTTACACAACAGACCCACGGCAACTGCCCGAAGCACGACGGACGAAACGTATTAGCTATGATGAGATGTTGGAACTAGCAAGCCTTGGTGCCGGAGTCATGCACAGCCGGTCCATCGAGTTTGCCAAAAAATTCAACGTACCCGTCCATGTGCGGAGTAGTTTTTCCGACGTTCCGGGAACGATGATCGTGGCCCAGCCCGAATCAAATAGCCAGCCGGTTTGCGGTGCCGCATTGGCAAAGGACGAAGCTCGCATCACCATCGAAGGCGTGCCCGACAAGCCTGGCGTGAGCTTTTCGATCTTTTCAAGAATTGCCAAGCGCAATATCGCGGTCGACATGATCGTGCAAAACGTCGGTGCAGAGGAAAAAGCGGACATTTCCTTTACCGTTCCCCGTGGAGACTTGCCAAGCGCGCTCGAAGCTTTGCATGAAGCGACGGCAGAACTCGGTGCGGGTATTGTCTCCCATGACGACAACGTGGCGAAGCTTTCGGTTGTCGGCCTCGGCATGGCAAGGCAAACCGGCGTTGCCCAAAAAATGTTCCAGGCTCTTGGTGATGCTGGCGTAAATATCGAAACAATCACCACCAGTGAAATCAAAATCAGCGTGCTGATTGCTCGCGATCAGGCTTTAAATGGCTTGCGAGCAATCCACGCCACGTTCGGCTTGGAAAAAGAACCGTCCAACGGCGGACCGAAACAAGCAGGGCAAACAACTTCAGCCTCTAGCGCCATAGAAGTTGTTCGCCGTTTGCAAGGAATGGAAGACCTTACGATCGATGAGATTTCGCTCGACGAAGATCAGGCTCGCGTCTCGATCAATGCCGTGCCCGACAAGCCCGGAACTTCCGCTGCGCTCTTTAAGCAGATCGCCGAGGCTGGCATCTTTGTGGATATGATCGTGCAAAGCTACAGCCGCGGCGGGCAAGCAAACCTAACCTTCACCGTGCCGGAAGCCGATTTAGCTCGGAGTACCGCGGTGGCAGAAAAAGTCGCTAAACAATTCGGCTGCGGCGCAGTGGTTGGTTCTCCGAAGATTTCAAAGCTTTCGGTCCTGGGTGTGGGAATGCGCAGTCACGCGGGGGTGGCGATTGGGCTGTTCAGGTCGTTGACCGAAGCTGGAATCAACGTGGATTTAATGAGCACCAGCGAAGTGCGCGTGAATGTGCTCGTCGATGGCTCCGAAGGCAAAAGGGCGCTCGATTGCTTACAGAAAACATTTGCAACCAAGGGATAAGTTTTCTTGCATCGGTAGCATCCAGTCAGCATTGATCAGTCGTGTTTGAGTTTGCTTTACCGGGCGCAGAACTATGAAACTAAAAATCGGTTTTGTCAGATTTGCTTTTGTTCTCTTGATTGCAAGCTCCGTCGTCGCTGCCGAAGTAAAAACGCTCGAAATCGGTCAGACTGCCCCAGATTTTGAATTGCCAGGGGTCGACGGCAAGTCCCACAAGCTTTCGGATTTCAAAGACGCCAAACTGCTGGTGCTGGTTTTCACCTGCAATCACTGCCCAACGGCACAGGCTTATGAAGACCGCGTCATTGCATTGCACAACGACTACAAAGATCGTGGCGTGGCGATCGTGGCAATTTCACCGAACGATCCCAGCGGCCTGCGACTCGACGAACTAGGGTACACCGATCTTAGTGATTCGTTCGACGAGATGAAGCTGCGAGCCAAGGACAAAGGCTACGAATTTCCCTACCTTTATGACGGCGAAAATCAAGAAGTGTCGGCAAACTATGGTGTGCTGGCGACGCCGCAAGTGTATGTGTTCGATGCAAACCGCAAGTTGAGATACGTCGGCCGCATTGACAATTCTGACGTGAAGGAAGTTACTTCTCACGATGCCCGCAATGCGATCGACTCGCTATTGGCAGGTAAGCCTGTGCCAGTCGAAAAAACTCGCGTCTTCGGCTGCTCGACGAAGTGGGCCGAAAAACATCAAGACGCAGCAGATTCGCTAAAAAAATGGGATGCAGAACCAGTCAACTTGGAAGTCATCGAACTGGACGGAGTTAAAAAACTGGCTGCCAATGATTCTAAAAACCTGCGACTAGTCAACGTGTGGGCTACCTGGTGTGGACCGTGCGTACAAGAATTGCCAGAGTTTACGACAATCAACCGTATGTACCGCAAGCGGCCGTTCGAGATGATCTCGATTTCTGTAGACGATAAAGAACAAAAAGACGCGTTACTGAAAGAACTACAGACCGCACATCTCTCTTCAATAAATTACCAATTCGGGGCCGACAATCTCGACAAACTGGCCGAATCGCTCGACCCAAAATGGCCCGGCCCTTTGCCGCACACAGTGCTCATTGCCCCGGGAGGCGAAATCATCTATCGCCACAACGGCCCGATCGATCCGCTGGAATTAAAGCGGATAATTGTCAATTATTTAGGCCGCACATACGCCAGTAAGAAGTAAGCTTGATTGATTGCCGTAACCGATTGCGGCTGCTTTATGAACCAAGTTGCTTCGAGGGCGATATGCTTGTCACGACCGGCATTGAAATTACTGGGCACGAAATTTCCACTTATTTGGGCATTGTGCGCGGAATAGTCGTCCGTGCGCCGAACCTCGCCCAAGGATTCTTAGGCGGATTAAAATCAATCATTGGCGGCAACATCGAATCGTTCGCCCAAGTGTGCGAAAAGGCACGTGAGGACGCTTACGAACGAATGGTCTCGCACGCTCAGCAACTCGGGGCCGATGCGGTGATTGGCATGCGCTACGATGCAGATCAATTCGCGGAAAACGCAACCGAAGTGTTGTGTTACGGCACCGCGGTCAAGCTCGCTCGGATGTAATACAGCGACAGTCGATTTAATCTCTCTCGCTGGTAGCCGTCTCGAGCAGCTTATCGCTGCACGGGCACAATCAGCGTCGAGTTGGCCGCAGGACCCATCCAAGAGTACGATTGATACCCGTTGCCGATCCATTGCGGCGAATAAGGTCCGTGGACAACATCGATGCTGGCTTGCGGACGGCTGTTTGAAAAGCCATACCATTTCATTGCGGCCATGCGAGCACGGCGGTCAGCAGCTTTTTGAGCCGAAATGGCACGGAAGGCGATGGCGGGATCGTCCTGTCGTTGCACTTGCTGCTCGTAAAACCACATTTCTGGCGTGGCAGGAACTTCGCCAGGCGAGGCAACGCGCAGTGGGACATTGGTCGTGGAATTGTCTTTCGCAGCCACACGCAAATTATCCGGTTGTTGGGCATAAAGTTGTGAAGCAATCATCACAACAACGGCGGCTGCAAGTGACATGCATCGCATTGGCAACTCTCCAAAAGATATCGACAGGCAAATACCACTAGCGCAAGTATGGCTTACTTCATGCTTCGGATCGTACCAGCCAGTAGGATTAGTGCGATCTTTTGCAATGATTCGACTCCCTTTTTATAGGCCCATTAGTAACGTTTAGGTAAACTTTGCGGATAACCGGCCCACTTGCCAGGAAGAGTGATCCAAAATGTAATGTATTCATACGTAGGGGCTATTTCGTAGCCTCATAAGCCAATCACAAAATTTAAGGGGAAACTGGTATGAAAAAATTTGCAACATTTTTAACTTTGCTGTGCGTAGGACTGTGCGGCTGCAACAATCAGAAAGCTGAAGAAGCGGCTGAAGCAGCAAAGAAAGCAGCTCAACGAGCCGAAAACGCTGCGAAGGAAACCGGCGAAGCCGTGAAAGAAGGCGCTAAGGCGACCATCAAGGCAGCCGAATCAGCTGCTGAGTCAGCCGAAAAAGCGGCTGAATCTGCGAAGGATGCCGCCTCGAAAGCACTTGAAGATGTCAAGAAGTAAGTAGCTGTAATTGAGATGCGTTGCAGTTTTATTAGCCCTTCATTTTTTATGAAGGGCTAATTTTTTGCTTTTTGTAGCTATATTTTTTTGGGTCGAGGCAATCGTCCTCCGCGTCCTTTGCGACGTTTGCCGCGCAAACCATCGTCCGATCGAAAATCAACTTCGCCAACTTGCTTCCCCATCGAATCTCGCATCTTGGTGATGCGATCACGGATGACAGCGGCGCGTTCGAACTCCAGCGATTCGGCTGCTGCATGCATCTCGACTTCCAGCTCGGCAATATACTCTTCAGTGATATATTGTGCTTCATCGGTACGGCCCACTGCAGCATTGGCACGAGCATGAGCGGCCGCTTCGCCTTCAATGCCATCGCGGATCGCTTTTTTGATGGTTGCCGGTGTGATGTTGTGTTCTCGATTGTACTCTTCTTGAATCGCGCGGCGGCGGTTGGTTTCTTCGATCGCGTGTTGCATCGAATCGGTCACGACGTCGGCGTACAAAATCACGGTGGCGTTTACATTGCGTGCAGAACGGCCGATGGTTTGTAGCAGCGACGTTTCGCTACGCAAAAATCCTTCTTTGTCCGCATCCAAAATGGCCACCAGCGACACTTCGGGCAAGTCCAGCCCTTCACGCAAGAGGTTCACGCCGACCAGCGCTTCAAAATGCCCAGTGCGCAAATCGCGTAATAGCTCGACGCGCTCGAAGGCATCTAGCTCGCTATGCAACCATTTGCACTTTACATCTTGCTCGGCCAAATAAAACGATAAATCCTCGGCCAGACGCTTCGTCAGTGTGGTAACCAGCGTTCGCTCGCCAACCGCGCTACGTTTTTTGATTTCTTCGAGCAAATGTGGCACTTGGCCGCGAGCCGGGTGGATTTCGATCTGCGGATCGAGTAGCCCCGTCGGCCGGATGACTTGCTCAACGACCTCGCCACCAGTTTTTTCAAGTTCATACGGCCCTGGTGTGGCGGAAACAAAAACGACCTGGTTAATTTTGTTTTGCCACTCCTCAAATTTCAGCGGCCGGTTATCGAGCGCGCATGGCAAGCGGAAGCCGTGATCCACCAGCGTTCGCTTGCGGCTGTAATCGCCCGCGTACATCGCGCGAACTTGTGGCACAGTAACGTGCGACTCGTCGACGAACAGCAGGAAATCATCCGGGAAAAAGTTATAGAGTGTGTCAGGAGTACTACCGGGTGCTCGTCCTGAAAGCGGCCGGCTGTAGTTTTCGATGCCCGGACAGTAGCCCACTTCCTGCATCATTTCGATGTCAAACCGGGTGCGGGCTGCCAATCGCTGGGCTTCGAGCAGTTTATTTTGGTTTTTAAATTCCTCCAGCCGCTCTTCCAGTTCTTTTTTTATCTCTTCCACGGCGGCGGCAATCCGATCTTCAGGCATCACGAAGTGTTTGGCCGGATAGATATAAACCTGGTCAAGCTTGTCGATCGTTTCGCCGCTGGTTGGGTTGATGATTGAGATTTGCTCGACTTCATCACCCCAAAACTCGACACGGTAGGCGAACTCTTCATACGACGGCCAAATTTCCACACAATCGCCGCGCACTCGAAATTTACTACGGGCAAATTCGATGTCGTTTCGTTCGTATTGAATATCGACCAGTTTTCGCAACACTTCGTCGCGGTCGCTGTTCATTCCTTTTCGCAGGCCAACCATCATGCTGCGATAATCTTCTGGCGAACCCAAGCCGTAAATACAAGACACGCTAGCGACAATAATCACGTCGCGCCGACTCACTAGCGAACTGGTGCTGGCCAGGCGCAGGCGATCGATTTCCTGATTGATCGAGGCATCTTTCTCGATGTAAATATCCCGCTGTGGGATGTACGCCTCAGGCTGGTAGTAGTCGTAATAACTGACGAAATAATGGACGGCGTTATACGGGAAAAACTCTTTGAACTCAGAATAAAGCTGAGCCGCCAGCGTTTTGTTGTGCGACAGCACCAGCGTTGGCCGCTGAAGGTTTTGGATGACGTTCGCCATAGTAAACGTCTTCCCCGAGCCGGTAACTCCCATCAGCACCTGCTCTTTCCGCCCCGCGCCTAGCCCTTCAGTGAGCGCAGCAATTGCCTGCGGCTGATCGCCGGCCGGTTCAAACGGGCTAACAAGGCGGAATGACACTAGCAACTCCAAGTGTGGTTGGCGAATCCTTTATTTTAGGGCAGAGGTGGCAAGTTGACCACGCATTAAATGAACAAGTCGAAAAAACACAAAATCGTTTAATTCTTCCCCAATAGGGCAGCGAAAAATCAATTCAATCTGGAACAGGTAAATCACCATCACCGCGCGTGACATACCATAAATAGGTATTCGGATCGATATTGTCCGCAATCTTTGCTACATGGCCGTCAGCAAATACATGATTTACTAATCCGCCGCGGTGTTCACTACTGGGGCCCCATAGCCTGCCCGGAACAATGCCGGAAATATCAGGATCGGCAAGTGCGTCGGTCGGCAAATAGACTGCGGTGGGATAATGCGGTGTCGGTCCGTAGTTGAGTGCCGTTCCGCCGGTGGCTGACGTGCCGTCGGTTCCAACAACCCAGCGGCCAGTATTGTTGCCCGTTTCGGCCTTGTGGGCGGGAGTGATGGCTGTTGTACCGTTCGTAGGATTGCTGTGCCTTGTTGCGACTACCCAATTCATCGTGCCATCGTACCATGATGCAAAACGTCGTTCTCGAGTTTCGGTCACGAGGAATACATAAGAAGTTCCATCGAAAAATTTGTAAAGGCTGAATCCTTTGTCATATGCGTCCCCCCGAAATTTCATTCCGCCATTGTTGGAATTTTTTGACGACGCGGAACGAGCTGGGTATACCCCATCCGTCATCACATCAATGTGCGTGCCCAGGACGGCATTGTAATTGGTAATCGCGATGCCTGCGGCACCGTTGGCAGTTGCAATACCACCAGTGTAGTTCGGCGGAATAGTGCCCGTCTCGATTGCGCCTCCATTAATACCTATCGTTCTAGGAGTCGTGTCGAGCGTTCGTTTACCCGAAAAGCTTGGGCATTGGAAAACAGGAGCAATTGGATAGGAATTTATTAGCGTCGCTGCGTGAAAACTGGGTTTTCCGTTTGAAGAGGAGTAGATCGCAGATGAAAATGCAGGCGATGTAAACTTATTCGAGCTTTTTGAAATACCCTCGTAAGGAATTCCACATTCCAAATCAGGAAGAATAAGAACCATCCAACTGTAACCGGCTCCCGGACTTGGCGCGCTGCCAGAGGCCGCGTGGGCATTGTCTGTCGTGGCGGTTGAGTCGCCCGGAATATCCGGAACGGGATCCTGATTGGTCGAAATCGGCGGTAAGTAAAGTTTGCGTTTGTCTGCGTAGTTTTGTAATGCCAATCCTATTAGCTTGAGGTTATTGCTGCACGTATTTAATCGCTGATTTTCCCTCGCCGTCTGAATCGCTGGTAGTAGCAACGCGATTAACACGCAGATGGCACCGAGGACGATCAGCAATTCTTTCTGAGTAAAGGCTAACCGATGGTTGCGAGATAACACGATGTGGCTACTCATAGTAGTAACATTGTGATTGTCCAGATTGGCTATTTACGACAATTCAATTGTAATCTAACGAACTAACTTAAGGTCTGAATGGCTTAATTGGGCTATATTGCTTTCAAATCATTCTCCTCCTGCCACGGTAGCCTCTGACGTAACCGTTCGCACATACGGCTTCAACCGCTCAAATATTTTTGGCCCAATACCGCGAACGTGTCGCAAATCGTCGATCGACTGATACGGGCCATGTTCTTGGCGATATTGAACGATGCGTTTTGCCAAAGTAATACCAACATCGGGTAGCACGACGAACTCATGGATGTCAGCTTGGTTGATGTCGACCAAGAATTGAACTTCGATCGGATCGGCGCGGTCAATGTCGATGAGCTGGTTACGATGTCCCCCTTGGATGAGCCAAAACAATCCCATAGCCACGAGTGCAAGCAATGCCAACCCGGCAACGGTAGCTTGGTCACGGCGATGCAACAGCCAACGTGGCGACGGCATGTTGGAGTTCGAACGCAACATCAACGGCCCCGGATACAAGAAAAAGCAGGTCAGGTTTATTTCAAACAATAGGAATTATTGCAGGGCGAAGCGTGGTGCGCCAATCTAAAATCATCGGCATTGTAGGCACAGCATGTTGTCATTGGATAAACATCCTCTTAAAAATCGGCCATCCTTCCGTTTTATGCGTATTCATGTCAGACTAAGGTTTTGATTAGCTCTGTTCTGAGTTTTTCCTCACTAGGTAAGACAGAATTTTCGCCACCATGTCCAAAGAATTTCACCAATCACAGTGGGATGCCCTCATTGAGGACGATTGTCGGCGACTGGTGCGCGCAGCCGTGCTAGAAGATTTGGATCGCGGACAAGATTGGACAACAGTGGCCCTAGTGCCCATGGATGTCGTTGGCCGGGCAGTCATGGTAGCTCGTGCCAACGGTGTTGTGGCAGGCTTGCCGGCGGCACAGTTAGTGATTGATGAAATGGATCGGCAGCTTGCCTTTCAGCCATTAGTGGCTGATGGCACACTGGTCGAACGTGGCACGCTGCTGGCAAACATCGAAGGGCCAGCGCGAAGTCTGCTCACCGTCGAGCGGCCCATGTTGAATTTTGTCGGTCATCTATGCGGGATTGCAACGCTGGCAAAACGATTTGTTGATGCGGTCGCCGGTACAAAAGCAAAAATTTACGACACTCGCAAAACAACACCCGGTTGGCGGCGGTTGGAAAAATATGCCGTGCGGCAAGGTGGGGGAAAAAATCATCGCACAGGACTATTTGATGCAATTTTGATCAAAGACAACCACTTAGCGATGGGTGGTGAATTGGTTGGTCAATCGCATTTCACGCCCGTGGAAGCGGTTCGGCAAGCACGACAATTTTTGGCCGAGAATTTCCCCGACGGCGATGAGCGGCGAAAAATGATCGTCGAAATCGAAGTGGATTCCCTTTCGCAGCTCGAGCAAGTGTTGTCCGCACGGCCAGATATTGTACTGCTCGACAATATGACACCAGACACACTCCGCCAGGCGGTAAAGCTACGTGATGCCGAAGCGCCGGAAGTGCAGTTGGAAGCTTCCGGCGGAGTGTCGCTGGAAACGGTGACTGCAATTGCTGCCACAGGGGTCGATCGCATTAGTGCAGGGGCACTCACGCATTCTGCGGTTTGGTTTGATGTGGCGTTGGATTGGCTCTGATTTACAGGATGGCACGCCCCTGAGACTCTGCGAAGGGCGTGGTGATGACAATTGTTCCATGCCATTTGTAGGTTCCGCGCATGCTGCACAACCTATTTGCTAACGCCTTTCCGTTGCGCTCGTCGCCCCCTATAATCCCTGCGTCATGGCTGTTATTGAAATAGAAGGGCTGGCGAAGACATACCGCGTTTATCAGAAACGCGAAGGATTGATGGCATCAGTCCGTGGGCTTTTTCGCCGGCAATATCGTGAAGTGAAAGCCGTCGATGGCATTGATTTGTCGGTCGATCAAGGCGAATTCGTGGCTTTTCTTGGCCCCAATGGCGCCGGTAAAACGACAACGCTGAAATTGCTCTCTGGCGTTATTACGCCCACAGCCGGCGAAGCACGCGTCATGGGCTATGTGCCTTGGAAGCGAGAAAATGCCTATCGTAGGCGGTTTGCGCTGGTGATGGGGCAAAAAAATCAACTATGGTGGGATCTGCCGGCGCAGGAATCATTTCGGCTGCATCAGGAAATCTATCGCATCGAACCACAAGAGTTTGATCGCACGCGTGACGAGTTGGTAGATCTCCTTGATGTAAGGCAATTGCTTGGGCAGCCGGTGCGAGAGCTTTCGCTCGGCGAGCGAATGAAAATGGAATTGATCGCAGCGCTACTCCATTCGCCAGAAGTATTGTTTTTGGATGAACCAACGATCGGCTTGGATGTGGTTGCACAGCACAACATTCAAAACTTTTTGCGGCAGTATCAAAAACTGCGAAACGTGACGATTTTGCTCACAAGCCACTACATGAAAGATGTGGCGGCACTTTGCCGTCGAGTGGTGGTGATCGCCCAAGGCAAAATCATGTACGACGGTTCGCTAGGAGGCATCGTTGATCGATTCAGTCGCCACAAAATCATTACGCTGCAGCTTGCTGAAGATCAAATGAATGGTGAGTGGCAACGCTACGGCGAAGTGCTCGATCAGCAAGCGCCAAAAGTGCGGTTGCAAGTAACTCGCGATGTGGTGCCCGAGGTATTAGCTGCGATTCTGGCGAATCACCCGATTGAAGACGTAAGTGTTGAAGATCCGCCACTGGAACAGGTGATCGCGGAATTGTTCTCGCAAGCTGGGAAAACGACATCTGATACGAACGAAGCGATAATAACTGCACGTTGATTGTTCATTCTTTTGCTGACTTTTGAAATGTCGACCGCTGCTGCATCGCCGCCTACCGCATTCCGCCTACTGCATACGATGCGGACTTGGTGGACGATTTTACGCATTTGTCTAGAAGAACGTCTCGTCTATCGCGGCGACTTCATGCTGGGCACGTTGATGCGGTTTTTGCCCGTTGTGACGCAAGTGTTTTTATGGACGGCGGTTTTCAGTTCAGTTTCACAGCAAAATATCGCCGGTTATTCCCGCGACGACATTATTGCATATTACTTGCTAACGATGGTTGCTCGGGCGTTTTCGAGTATGCCGGGGCTATCGAGCGGCATTGCACGTAGTATCCGCGACGGCTCGATCAAAAAATTTCTTATTCAACCGGTCGATATGATCGGTTTTTTATTGCTTAGCCGGGTGGCCCATAAGCTGGTGTACTACACGGTAGCGACGTTGCCATTCGCGCTAGTATTTTTTCTCTGTCGCGATTTTTTCACACAAGGTTGGCCAAACGCTGGCGTGATCGCAATTTACATCTGGTCGTTGATGATGGCATTTTTGCTAGGTTTCTTTCTGGAAGTGACGATTGGCATGCTCGGGTTTTGGTTTCTAGAAGTTAGTTCGCTCTTGTTCGTCTACATGCTGTTTAGTTTCTTTCTTTCAGGCCACATGTTTCCGATCGACATGCTCGATGGCCTCCAATTCATCGGCAGCATTTCGTGGGGCGATGTGGTGCGCATACTACCGCTGCAGTATTTGGCCTATTTCCCCGCGGCCGTTTTTTTAGAAAAAATCACCGGTCCGGAACTCATTCGTGGCCTGGTGATTCAAGTAGCTTGGGTATTGTTTTTTATTTTTGCCGCCAAGTGGTCATTCCTGCGGGGCTTACGAAGATACAGTGCATTCGGCGGTTAAGGGTAGCGGAATTTATGAGAATTCCGACTTACATCGGTGGAATCGATTGGCGAATGGAATCGAGTAACTCCCGCGTGCCATGCTTGTCACACCAGGAGTAGACATAAGCCCAATCAATAATGTCCCCCGAAATTGCCACGACGTTTGCGATGTCGGACCAATCTTTGCCTTGCCCTTTGCTGCGTGATGCCGCCCATCTTAATTTCATAACAATTACGTCTTCTGGCGCTGGAATATAAGTATTGTGCCCCAGCATTTGCACCTGGCGACGACGCCGAAATCGCTCTTGATCGTGTTCGTCGCTGCTCAATAAAAAGATTTCGATAGTAAACGGAATATCGAGAAGTGTAACGACATGCTTTGGTGTTGCAGTAACCGTTTCAAAACCTCCCTGCGGATTAAGTCGAA
>CAZIGP010000001.1:24314-25035 GCA_964538425.1 uncultured Pirellulales bacterium
TCTCCCAAAATGAGGTGGAGTGGACGTCATCGTAAACAACGACATCTGCATCTTTGGTCGATCTCGCAAGTCCATAAAAATTACTTGAATATGAGCCGACGACCATATACGGAACTCGAAGTTCGTTTAAGGTATCAATTAATGCTGCGACGGCATCTTCCGTGGTCACGTGGCTTGCTCCAATTGTCTGGCAATTTCTACTTGCCTAAAAAGCATTCGCTTGACCTCCTCGTCACTCGCGTTGGGATATCGTGATCGGATGCCATCGGTCATAATTCGGCAAACATGGTCAAACAGCCGGGCACTCTCCCAAAAACGTTCTTCGGGAGGAGTAGCACGTGCTTGCCGCACTTTATCGCGGAAGAGTTCATCGGCCAATTTTTGGGTAGGTTCCATCGGTTTTGTCTTGATTTCGTTGTACTTCTCTATTTTCAAATATTTATCTGAGAACGTCAAATCTAAACTTGAAATACACTTACATCTCTATCCCGTGAAGCTCTTTCCGCGTAAACTTTTGTGATGAATTCGCGTGCCGCGTATTTCCGCGTCTTTCTTACTTTCGCCCGTAATAGCTTGGTGCGGAACATGACGTTTCGTGCCAACTTCGTGATCGAATGTATCAGTAGCTTGTCTTGGATGCTGATGAATTTAGGTTTCTATGTGTTGGTGTTTAGCTACACCAACTCGATTGGCGAAAACACAGGCTGGGGGAAGTACCAGT
>CAZIGP010000002.1:0-222 GCA_964538425.1 uncultured Pirellulales bacterium
ACGCTCGCATGCGCCAGCGAGGGAATCGATCTGAGTTCAAGCTGAAATACTGGCACCATAAATCAAAGGCCTGGTCGAAAATTAGCGGCAACTCGTCGATCTCTGGAGACGCTGCTAAATCGGTATAAAGTACCAATCGGCGGCTTTCTAACTTCCGAATGCCAGCAGCACGAACTTTGGCTTCATCGATCTTGTTCCACGGAAATGATCGCGGAAGATGAT
>CAZIGP010000002.1:232-17960 GCA_964538425.1 uncultured Pirellulales bacterium
CCGATTGCTGAGCGCTGGCCAAAGAAACAGCAAATGATGATGCAATAATTGCTAGATAAAACGCACTCGATAACAATCGACAGACCATGTGATATTCCCTGCTTTGAAGCAACACTTTCCATTGTAATTGAAGCCAAGTCGAATTGACGACTACTAATAACAATTAAGCATAAACGCGAATTCTGAATCCGCGCCAACTGAATGGAAGATGGCCGGGAAACTCGTTCGGAACGAATTTGCAATAGCCCCGTAGCGACTTCAAAGAGCCCGACGATACCGGCGTCCGGTTGGTTTGGCCGGAGCTGCAGGAGACGGTGTTGTTTCTGGCGATGAGCCATTCTTTGCTGCAGGAGCACCGCCGTTTACTGCCACTGGAACGCGATCGTCACTACCTTCTGTCGCAAAGCCTGGCATTTCACTGCGCATTAGCAGGCGGTTAATACGCATCTCGATCCGAGTTAATTCGTTACCTTCCTCCGATGTAACAAACGTGTATGCCACACCTTCACGTCCCATGCGGCCTGTACGGCCGACGCGATGGACATAATCGTCACAAAATTGAGGAATATCGTAGTTGATGATGTGCGAAATGCCACTGACATCGATGCCACGGCCTACCACGTCGGTAGCCACTAAATAGCGAACCGTGCCAGCACGAAAACCAGCCATCACGCGATCCCGAGCGCCTTGGCCTAAATCACCGTGAATCGTTGCTACCCCATCTAGTTTCTTTGCCAATCGGTGATGTACTTTTTCTGTTCCACGCTTCGTGCGGCAAAAGATGATTGCCTGTCGTGGCTGCTCCCGCTCTAAAAGTCGCTCCAACAGTTCGAATTTTCGATTGGCATCGACGGTAAAGTAAAACTGCTCGATCGTTTCGACCGACACATCTTTTGGCGAAAAATTAAGCGATTCATGATCGCGCATGTAACGCTTCGACAATCGCTCGACGGGAGGGGGCACGGTTGCTGACAGCAATAATGTTTGTCGCGATTGCGGGCAACGACGCAAAATCTTTTCGATGTCCGGTCGAAATCCAATATCAAGCACGCGGTCCGCTTCATCGAGCACGACAACTTTCAACTCGCGAAGTTCCAGCGTGCCACGTGCTAAATGATCTAAAATTCGCCCTGGAGTACCAATTACTACTTCTGCCCCGCGACGAAGTTTTTCAATCTGCCCGCGAATTGGCTTTCCACCATAAATCGCCACAGAATGAACTTTTCGTCCATGCGATAATTTGTCGATTTCTTCACGCACCTGCACGGCTAATTCACGAGTGGGTACAAGCACCAGCGCCTGCGGACCTGAATGTTTTTTTCCAATTTCAATGGTCTCGAGAATCGGAATACTAAATGCTGCCGTTTTACCAGTGCCTGTGCGCGCCTGCCCTAATACATCAACGCCGGCCAATGCCCGCGGAATCAAACCAGCTTGGATGGGGGTTGGCTGTGAATAGCCGGCTGCAGCCAAGGCCGCAAGCATTGTGGACGAAAGTTTGAGATCTTCAAACCGAGCAGAACTTTCAGCAGAGCTTTGCGCCATTCCCAGAACTATTTTGCCAAACGGGCCAGTCAGCTACAGGCCGTGAAAGAGAACGTATTTAAATGTGATTGACGCAAGTCTAGCACTCTCAAGAGTTTTCGTCAACTTATCTATCAAGAAGATGCTTTTTATTGCTCATGGAGAAACGCGTGAAAAGTGACCCAATTCGTTGTGAAAATTAAATTGAGCCCGGCATAATCGGTACGACTATGCTTAGAGACAAAACTTTAGTTCAGCGTCATGGCCGATAGAATGTAATTTGTTCGATCGACGTATCCTAAAAACACGAGTCGAATTTTACTGATACTGGAAAAACGGAGCCGATCATGCTTCTGATTAAAAAAGCTGTTTTGATCATTTTACCCTTCGTCAACTTTGGTTTGATTTCGGAGGTAACAATTTGTCGGGCTGAAGACAAATCGCAGAGCCATCCTGCAGAACTTTCTGCTTTGCAGTCTTCGATTGAAGGCAAATCCTTAAAAAATATCCGTCAAATCACGTCGGAATTCACTAAAGCTGGCGAAGGATATTTTTCTCCAGACGGCGGCACAATCATTTACCAGGCAGTACCTCGCGACTATGTTTTTTACCAAATCTATAAGCAACCGTTGACAAATGAGACGGTCAACCGGCGGCAACCGATACCGAACCTCGTAAGCACAGGTCGCGGTAGAACTACCTGCAGCTATTTTGCGCCTGACGGCAAAAGCATTTTATTTGCCAGCAGCCATCTCGATCCCAAGCTTGCAGAAACGGAAGAAAAAGAACGCGCACAACAAGAAGAGGATAAACGGACAGGTAAACGCCGCCGGTATCAATGGGATTTTGATCCGTGGATGGATATTTTTTCCGCCGACTTGGAAGGCAAGAATCTTAAGCAGCTCACGAGCACTCCTGGCTATGATGCGGAGGGCGCATACACTCCCGACGGTAAACAAATTGTTTTCTGCAGCGATCGCAATGGCGATGCGGACTTGTACGTGATGAATGCCGACGGTTCCAATGTGCGACAACTTACCAACAAACCCGGCTATGATGGCGGTCCTTTTACTTCTCCAGATGGTCGTCGTGTGGTGTATCGAACCGACCGAAAGCAAAAAGAGATGTTGCAAATTCATGTAATGGACATCGACGGCCAAAACGACACCGCTCTCACCGATAATAATGGAGTTAATTGGGCGCCATATTGGCATCCCACTCAGCCATATATTATTTGGACGGGAGCCGACCACTCTAATCCGAATACCCGGCCTAACTACGACCTATGGTTGTTAAGATATGCTGAGGAGGGCGGTAAGATCGTGATGCGTGACAGGTGGCGACTCACCGATAATCCGGCCGCCGATGTGTTGCCAGTCTTTTCGCCCGACGGTACGAAGTTGATGTGGACAAGCAATCGCACTGACGACCGTTCCAGCCAATTGTTCATTGCTGATTTTGAATTGCCCAAACAGCCAGAAGGCGCAGACAATTCGCAAGCAAATCGGCCACGTGGAGATTCTCCTTAATAAGCACATGAGATTGCGAAAACAGTGTTTGCCTTTGTCACCTCAATCCAAATGAAGGACTTGCTATGTGTAGCATCAATCGCCTATTCGCTCCCGTCTTAATAGGATTATTATTGTGGCCCATAGCGGCTCGTTCAGCAGATGACAAAACACCGCCGACAGACAGTAAGAAATCCGATGCTTCCGAAGAGAAATCAGAAAGCTCTAGTTCTGCAAAAACAACAGAGAGCGACAAAAAAGCTGATGCAAAAAAGTCGGAGGATAAATCTAAATCCGACTCTACAAAGCCCACACCTGCCACAATCACCCTGAAGCAAGACAAGTTCAGAGTTGAACTGTCACTCGAGGGCGTGCTAGAAGCAAAAAATAGCTACGAAGTTTCATTTCATGCCGAAACCTGGTCCGATTTCGTAGTTCACTCCGCAGTGGCCCAAGGAACAAAAGTGAGTAAAGGCGATACACTCATTGAGTTCGATACGATCAGAATCGACGAACAGCTTCGCGACATTGAAGCAGGTAAAAAGCTAGCCGAACTTGGGCTCGAACAATCGTCACTGGAAGTTCGGCTACTTGAGCAATCCATGCCACTCGAACTTCAAGTGGCCGAGCGAGTGGCTCGACTGGCAGAAAATGATCTGCAACAGTTTGTGTCGCAGGATCGCGAATTATCAAAAAAACAAGCCGATTTTATGGTGAAAATGTACGCCAATTATTTGGACTACCAAAAAGAAGAGTTAAAGCAGTTAGAAAAGATGTACAAAGCCGATGATCTCACGGAAGAAACGGAAGAAATTATTCTCAAGCGAACCCGCGACTCGGTGGAACAAGTCGAGTTCATGAACGAAATGGCTAAAATCGACCGCGAGCAACTGCTCAAAATTCAACTTCCACGACGAGAAGATTCCTTAAAAGAATCGCTTAATCGAACGGCTTTGACTTTGCAACGTGCCCGTACGACTTTGCCCATTGCCCTGGACAAAGCCAGGTTAGAATTGGAGCGGCAGAAGTTCGAACGCGAGCGCGCTGTGGAACGATTAGCGAGACTACAGCGAGATCGTCAACTTATGAAAATCACTGCACCAGCAGATGGCATCGTCTATTATGGTCAATGCCAATATGGGCAATGGTCATCTGCTTCATCCATCGCATCTCGTTTACGGCCAGGCGGTCGAGTTTCTGCGGATGAAGTCATCATGACCATTGTTTCGCCGGAAAGGTTCTTCGTCCGCGCGACGGTGCCCGAGAAAGATTTATGGCAAGTACGCCGCGGGCTAACGGGCACGGCACAGCTTACTGGTTACGATGATATAAAACTGCCTGCTTCTGTTGATGAATTAAACACAATTCCCAATCCCGATGGCCGATATCTGGCCGCACTTCTGATTGATGCTGCACAAGTTTCCAAAGATATGCCGGCGCTGGCTGCCGGTATGACATGCAAAGCAAAACTCACCACCTACACCAAGGACGATGCGCTGCTCTTGTCGGCAAAGGTCGTTCATGTCGACAAACATGATGAAGATCAGCATTATGTTTGGCTACCGGGAACGGACGATAAACCGGTTCGCCGTAATGTAGCTGTCGGTCGCCGCACGACGGAAGCAATTGAAATCAAAAAAGGCTTGGAAGTAGGAGAGAAAGTGTTGCGCGACGCGCCAAAGGATGAGGAATGATTTATCGCAAGGTTCCTGTCCAACGAAGCAGAGTGGAGCGAAAAATTTCTACCGCTCCATGTTTTTGTATCTTCATAGCGGTATTTACCATCACCGTATTGAGTGGCGTAATGTCCGTCATCGGTGAAGAGAGGCTGCCCAAGGATGAGGTGAAGAAATCGGGTGCGAAATCGGCTTT
This sequence comes from uncultured Pirellulales bacterium, assembly GCA_964538425.1. GTDB lineage: Bacteria > Planctomycetota > Planctomycetia > Pirellulales > JADZDJ01 > JADZDJ01. The sequence continues at coordinate 5,137 of CAZIGP010000002.1, forward strand.
TGATTTTCCTCACAAACCTAAAGCTGTACCACCACGAACAGTGGCCACTCTTGATGGGGCAATTAAGCGTGGTATTCAATTTTTACTTCAAGACCAAAACAAAAATGGTTCTTGGGGTTCTGCTGAGCGCACTACAGGGCTAGATATTTACGCACCGGTGCCAGGTTCGCATCACGCCTTTCGTGCCGCGGTAACCTCCATGTGCATTTCAGCATTGATTCAAGTTGGCGGCAACTCATCCGAAGTACAAGAGTCGCTAGATCGGGCCGAAGCTTGGTTATTCGAAAACTTGCCTCATGTTCGCCGCGCCGAGCCGATGGCAATTTACAATGTCTGGACGCATTCCTATGGCATATCGGCCTTGGTTGCCATGCTGAAGCGTCATCCCGAAGATCAAGCAAGAGCTGAAAAGATTAAACAACTTATTCGTGATCAAATTGGAATGCTCGAGCGTTATGAATCAGTCGACGGCGGATGGGGATATTACGACTTTCGAGCAAGTACGCAAAAACCGGCTGCAGACGGCACGAGCTTTTGTGCAGCGACGGGATTGATTGCTTTGCATGATGCTAAAGAAGCCGGGATCGACGTACCTTCGAAATTGGTCGAACGTGCCGCGGCTTCAATTCGTCGTCAGCAAAAGCCAGATTTCAGTTATATCTATGGTGAATACCTAAAGTGGTCTCCGATGATGGACATTAATCGTCCTGGCGGAAGTTTAGGGCGTTCGCAAGCCTGCAATTTGGCACTGCGAATTTGGGGCGATAAGAAAATTACCAACGAAGTATTGATCGATTGGCTCGATCGCTTATTCGTTCGCAATCTTTGGCTCGACATCGGCCGCAAACGGCCCATTCCGCATGAATCACACTTTGCAGTCGCAGGATACTTCTACTACTACGGCCATTACTATGCCAGCCTTTGTATCGATCAATTACCGGCCGAAGAACGAGACCCGCAGTATGATCAATTAGCCCACATCATACTCAAAGTTCAAGAAAAAGATGGTTCTTGGTGGGATTATCCCTTGTACAATTACCACCAACAATATGGTACTGCATTTGCGCTGATGACATTGGGTTACTGCCGAACCAAATAATTCGAATTTTTTGATAAGCTTGAGGCATTTACCTTGCTGTAAACTGGATGATACGCCATTCGACATCTTGGCCACTGGGAGTAATTCGCCGATAAGCTGCGGGATAACCATAATGTGGATCGAACAAGCCGCGCGAAAATACCGGTGACATTCCGCCGGGATTTCCCTTTTTTGCTGCTTCGGCGCAGGCCTCTAGATCGCGGCGAATGACACTAAATAGGCCAGGTACCGACCAATAGTCTGCAATGCGTGGTTCCATGTTGCGGTCGTTAAGTGTCATTTTGGTCTCATCGTTCCTCACTTGTATCTGAGCCGTTCCTGAAGTAGGTCCCGTCAGTTGAATTTCCAGGTCGTAATTCACCAGACCGAGTTCTTGCCAACGAACAACAGCTTGATCAAGCGAAGAGAAAGTAATTTCTGGCAACTGTTCTCCACGTAGTGCCAATAAGATACCCATGGCAACTGCGAGACCTATAAGCACTCCAAAAACGATACCTAGCGCAATACGTCGCAACCGCCCATTATAGCGAACTCGGCTTTTATCGGATGTCAACTCGTTATCGACCACTTTAACACCGATTTCACTCATCTACTCTTCCAACACTACCGGATTCCGCAGTGTACCAACTCGCTCGACTTCCACTTCCACGGTATCGCCGGCCTTGAGATAAACTGGTGGCTTACGTGCGACACCCACTCCCGGCGGAGTACCGGTAAAAATCACATCGCCAGGGCTGAGTGTGCAAACACCGGAAAGGTAGCTGACCAAATCGGCCACACCAAAAATCAATTGTGAAGTGCGACTATCTTGCATTGTTTGACCGTTGATTCGCAAGCTGATTTGCAAATTGCTCGGATCACCAACTTCGTCAGACGTAACCAATTCTGGGCCAAAAGGGGCAAAGCTGTCGAACGATTTGCCCAGCAACCATTGCCCTCCCGGTTTTTGCGTTTGCCAATCACGAGCAGAAACATCGTGACCACAAGCGTAACCAGCGACGTGGTCGAGTGCTTTGTTTTTCGGAATGTGCCGTCCGCCAATACCGATGATAGCAACCAGCTCTGCTTCGTAATCGACTTTGTTAGATAGTCGCGGCAATACGATAGAATCGCCATGAGCTCGCACTGCGGTAACAAACTTGCTAAATACAATTGGCTCGGGTGGCGGTTCTTTGCCCGTCTCTCGGGCATGATCCGCATAATTCAAGCCAATGCAAAAAATCTTTTCTGGCCGAGGAATGGGAGCCAGAATTTTTATACTGCTTCGATCGATGGGCTGGCCCGTTTGCAATGCCTTTTCAACCCGTCGCATCCCATCTTGCCCTAGTGCAAGCAATTGCGACATGGAAGTTGGCAACGTGTTATCTGCCAGGTTTAAATCGACCAGCGAACCATCGCTTTTTACGGCTGCAATCCGCACTCCTGAAGGGTTGGAATATGAAATCAATCTCATCGGGCGTTCACCTTATTGATTTTGACTACTGGGAGAACCATGTGACGTCACGTTAGCCAATGCGTTGCCTGGCCGCAAGAATCCAAATTTTGCTTGTGCCAACCGTCAAATCGTTACAACTCGTTCAAACAGGGCAATGTCCAATTGAGGAATAATGTGTGGCATCCAGGGCGAGCCGGCAAGACTGCCAGTTATGAACTAGATTTTCAAAGATAGGGACCCATTGTACGGTAGTTACGTCAAACGCTGCTCGCTATGCCGGCTATGGACCTTTTCGTGGCGCATTTCTTTTATTGTTTCCTCTTTAACAGCCACTTTTCATGAATGACGCGGATGCCGTGACGGCAGAATCTCAATCGGTCTTTCCGTTTACATCGACGGCAGACACTCAACTCGACAGCACATTTGGAGAACTAAAGTCTTTGCTCGATCATTTACATCCGAGCAAGGCTGAAGATCTTCCGCGGCCGCAAACACCTCAAGCAGCGTATGAAAACGAACTCGCAGAAGTTCGCCTCGGAGTTGCCAGCGGTTTGTTCATGTCTCTTCGAGCAAAGCATACAGCCACTGCAGCTCATAGCGTTCGCGTTGCTTTGGGATGCTCTGCGTGGGCGGCAGCGCTGGAACTACCAACGGCAGAATGCAACGCGATCGAAGTTGCAGCACTACTGCATGATATTGGAAAAATTGGCATCCCGGATCGCATTTTGCTTAAGCCTTCCCCGCTAACTCCTGAAGAGCAAGGAATGGTCGATCGGCATTGGCAGATTGGGACTAGCATTCTGGATACATGTTGCAATACCCCTGAGATTATCGAAATTCTTACCTATGCTCCAGCATGGTTCGATGGTAGCCGGATGCAACGCAATTGCCAGGGCGTCAAACTTCCTCTGGGATCAAGAATGCTAGCCATTGTCGACGCTTTCGATTCGATGACTACGCCGCAAATTTATCGGCCGGCGATGTCGCACGAGCGTGCAATCAAAGAGCTTTGGGATCTAGCAGGTAGACAATTTGATCCTGCACTTGTATTCAAATTTGCTGAGCGACATGCGAGCGGACAGCACTCACTACATTGCCGCGTTGGTCGACAATGGTTGGAAGAGCTTAGCCAGTCATTTAGCAGCGGACCCTGGCGCTTTCAAGCACCTACCACTTGTGAAAAATCGGACGACCAGCAATATTTTCAGCGTGAATTGCTGGAAAACATGCACGATGGCATCATTTTTCTCAACGCGGACTGTCATGTTACCTTTTGGAATCGAGGAGCCGAGCGGCTAACAGGCATTAATAGCGAAAGCATCTTACAGCGCCCATTTGCTTTTTCATTATTAAAACTTCGAGATGCCGACGGTACGATTCTTGGAGATCCTGATTGCCCTTTTTTGACTCCGCTGCGAGACGGTTCACAATCGCGACGCCGTGTCCTTATCGAAGGACGCAACGGCAAAGATCTTCCAGTAGATGCACATGCGATACCGGTGACGGATTCTCGTGGCGGCATTCTCGGAATATCCTTGCTATTACACGACGCTTCCGGACAGGCCTCTTTGGAAGAACGCTGCCACGATTTATGCGTCCAAGTCAAGCATGATCCGTTGACACAACTCGCAAACCGTGCTGAATTCGACCGAGTTTTCGCGTTATTCTTCAACGTGCATATGGAACGGCGATTGCCTTGTAGTTTAGTTATTTGTGATTTAGATCGGTTCAAGCAAATTAACGATAACTACGGACATATCGCCGGTGACGAAGTCATCAAGCGTTTTTCACAATTGTTGAAATCGCTGTGTCGACCAGGCGATTTAGTGGCCCGCTATGGAGGCGAAGAATTCGTGCTGCTATATGCAGACTGCGACAATGCCGCTGCCGTGGCTCGAGCTGAGGAAATTCGAAAATCATTTAGCTCAATATATCACCCTATTCTTGGCGACAAGCATTGCACTGCAAGTTTTGGCGTAACCGAACTGCAAGCTGGTGACGACGCCGGAACAATGCTTAACAGAGCCGATCGAGCATTATTGATGGCCAAAGAGGGGGGGCGCAACGCCGTTATTCAATTGGGTTCTGGCCTAACCGGAGTGCCGGTCGAAAAAAATCGGCGTCGCTTTGACCTGTGGCGGACATCGCCACCTGGCGCATTGGTAGACCGACAACTCATCACAAAAGTTCCACTAGGAATGGCGCTGGAAAAGTTGCGCGGTTTTATTTCCGATCATCAGGCCGAAATCGCCGCCGTCGACGACGCTCGTGTCGAGCTGATTGTCAAACCTAGTCGAGGCCTTTTGGGAAGGCGGGAATCCGATCGGTATGTGCCGTTACTTGTCGAACTTGAATTTAAGGAGGAACGCAGCACAGTCGCTAGCGTATCGGGTTTGCCCTACCAGGGAATTGCACTGACCCGGGTGCATGTTCGCATCGGATTAATCAAAGATCGCGACCGTCGCCGGGCGAATGTATCTGCACAAGCTCGTCAGTTAATCAGCAGCGTTCGTTCTTATTTAATGGCTGACGAAGTTATATCCGAAAGCGATCAAGGGATGCTGCGCCGTGCCACTTCCTTACTAATTCCCTGGTTGGGGCGAAAGCAAGAGGATGAAAATGGCGTTTAATTGGCATGCTAACGCATTCGGCCTACTCGTCGGTTAATTGGCACACGCCAATTTGGCCATTACATTCATCGACTTCGACACGCACTTGATGTGGCCGCTGCCCTAACCGAGTTTGCAAGTCATCGAGCAATCGTCGGCCAATGTATTCGGCTAACTTCTCGGCTGTCGTATTTGGCACGGGCAACAGCACGCAATCGCCACGAGGAAAAACCCAACGACGATCTTCGAAACTCACTTCGACGGACTTGTCTCCGGCCTGCACCTGAATACTGGGATGCTGGGTAGGCAATAGCATGTAATGGTCAAGTCCTGTAACGATCTTTTGCAAAGCGTCGCGCACAGCAATAAAATCGACCACATAATGATTTTCATCCAGCGGTCCTGCCACTTCCGTGGCTACCCGATAGTTATGCCCGTGAAGCCGCTCACACACGTTACCGTTAAATGTGATGAAATGCGCAGCGCTAAAGACTAAATAGTCCTTGGTAACTCGAATATGAAATTCTTGCGACATAGCATTCACGTGTTTATGGATCGGATTTTCGTTGCCGGCGCAATTGTGATTCTTCTCGCTTCAAACGTTTTACCGCTCGCCACGACAGACTGACGAGCGACTCCATCAGCAGCCGCTGCTCAGGTTTTACATTTTCTCTAGGCACAACAACGAAGTCTAATGCCGGTGGCAAACGTTCTTTCGACAGTCGAAATGCTTCACGTAATAACCTTTTCCAGCGGTTTCGGACCACGGCTTTGCCAATCGCTCTGCTAACTGATAAACCGATGCGTGGATGGGGCAAATCACTGAGGCAGCCCGCGATGCGAATGAAAGAATCACCTACCCAACATTTGCGTTCATAAACCCGGCGAAAATCGGTGCGAGATCGCAATCGCATCGCCTTGGTGAAACGCTGATCGGGCATCGTTACCATCGCAAATCGCGCCGCGGGTTACTGGGGTGTTGCTCATCAAGCTTACTGATGGCCGCGGCAGTGGCTTCATCGATTTCTGCGGGCAACGTAATTTGCACTTCGGCGTACAAATCACCGGGCGTGCCAGTTTTTGGCTTCACCCCGTGACCACGAATGCGCAATTTGGCGCCGCTGCTCGTGCGTGGCGGTACACGCAGCGAAATCGTGCCGCTTGGCGTGGGAACATCCACTTTGGCTCCAGCAACCGCTTCGTTCAAAGTAACTGGCACACGAACAATCAAATCGTTTCCGCGGCGTTGAAAAAATGGGTGTGGGGCTACGCGAATGGTTAATAACAAATCGCCGGCCGGTGCCTTGCCACTGCCAGGCGAACCTTGCCCGCGCAGTCTAATTTTTGCGTTGTCGTTTACTCCGGCAGGAATTTTCACTTCAATGTGATCGACTTTGCCATCCGAACGTTGTACACCCACTTCAACTTTGCCGCCTTGAATGGACGTTTGAAACGGGATCTCAATTTCGCTTTGAACATCAGCGCCGCGCTCGGCTGCAGCGCTTCCGCGACGTTTCTTTCCTCCGGACTGAGCACTTTTACGAAAACCACCGAACAAATCGGCAAATCCTCCCGAGCTCCCTGCCTCACCTTCGCCAAAACGTTCGCCAAAAAACTGGCTCAGATCGATCTCTTCGTAACCTGGAGCGCCTTGAGTGTACCATCCTTGGCCGCCACGCGGAGCGGCTCCACCCCCTGCTCCGACCGATTCGAACGCGCTGCCGTAACGATCGTACATTTCGCGTTTGCCAGGATCGTTAAGTACGTCGTAAGCCGCTTGAACTTGCTGGAATTTTGTTTTGGCTGTCTTGTCGTCCGGATTCATATCGGGGTGATATTTCCGCGCCAGCGCCCGGTACGCTTTTTGGATCTCGTCCTGAGAAGCGTTTCGCTCAATTTCTAACGTTTTGTAGTAATCTTCAGCCATTCCGGATAACAGCAAACCCACAAGGGTACGAGGCAAGAAACCCAAAAATCCAGCAAGATATTCTAGGATTTTTATTGGTTCGGCATCAAGGACGGCAATTCTGCCCTGCTGTGCCGTGCTACGCTTAAGAAAGCTTACCTCCATGGTTCCGTAAATAACAAAAGCCGGTATTTTCCTAAAAACGCTATTTTTTGATGCTAAAGCGATTCGCACTCCTGTTTATTTTGCTTGTCGAGATTCCCAGGGCCTTTGCTTCAGGCAGGCTCGAGCTTCGAGCAGTGGATAAAGAAACGGGCAAGCCGCTGGCCGTGCGATTGCATTTACAAAACGGTCAAGGCAAATCCTACCGGCCTGCAAAAATCAAAGGCGGACTTGTCTCGGGCGACCATATCGTATTTACCGACAAGCTCGTGCTCGATTTACCCAACGGTCGGTATCAATTCGTCATGGAACATGGACCGGAATATCGGGTGATGAATGGACACTTTGATATCCAAAATTTTGCCGAGGACAGTAAAACCGTCGAGCTTTCGCGATTCTGCGATATGGCCAAGGAAGGTTGGTTTAGTGGCGACCTCGACGTTCAACGATCGGAACTTGAACTCAAGCAGTTGATGCAAGCTGAAGACTTGCACGTTGTGCCGCTCATTACTTGGGGTAACAAGAAAAATTATTGGCAAAAGCATCCGTTGCCAAAGCAAATTGTTGATCAATTCGACAAGTCGTTCCTCTACAGCATTATGGGTGGAGAATGGATAACGTCTGGAAGCACTTTGCGTTTGTTCCGTTTGAATCAACCGATTGAGTTACCTGAAGAAACAAATTCCTTGCTAATGACGAAGGATGCGACCAATGCAATTGGCAGTTTGCCGCTCATTCCATTTGTTAAAGAGGCTCGCGAACAGGGTGCTTGGATTGATGCCGGTGCATTTTTTGCACGCGACTTGCCGATTTGGGTTGCCGCTGGTTTGGTTGATTCTGTACAACTCGCAAATCGACACTTGGAACGTGATGGAGTGATCGCCAACGAAGGCGGCGGTTGGCCACGCAATATGACATTGTTTTCTGGCCCCCATGGAAATGGACGCTGGTCGCAAGAAATTTACTACCACTTGCTCGACTGTGGCCTGCGAATTCCCCCGACCGCGGGCAGTGGTTCCGACTCGAACAACAACCCGGTTGGTTATAACCGCGTGTATGTGCATGTCGGTGAGACAACGGACGTGACCCTTCCGGAAAAAATCACCTGGGACGGTTGGTGGGAGGCACTGCGCGCCGGCCGAGTAAGCATTACCAACGGCCCGATGCTACGAACTAGCGTCGAAGGCCAACTTCCCGGCTATGTTTTCAAAGCCGACCGCGGGCAAGATCTAGAACTATCTATTGGATTGACACTCTCCACCCGCGACAAAATCCGTTACTTGGAAGTGGTGAAGAATGGCCGGATGGAGATTTCGGTTAGTCTCGATGAGTTTAAAAAAGCCGGTGGTAAACTTCCCCCGCTAAAATTCGCCGAAAGCGGATGGTTCGTCGTCCGAGCCGTTGCCGACACAATTCCAACCTACCGATACGCTACCAGTGGGCCTTATTTTGTGGAAATCGGCTATCAACCTCGCATTAGTCGCAAAAGTGCGCAGTTTTTTCTCGACTGGACAAAAAAGCGGGAAGAAGAAATTACTGCCGCAGCAAATAGCGGCAATCCGGCTTTTCGAGCAGCGAAGCAAAAGATCGAGCAAGCACAATCGTACTGGCAAATGCTGCTCGATAAGGCGACCGATTAAACCGTCTTCAATTCGATCCGCCAGTTCCGCCGGATGCGACCATATCTTCAAGACGCACGGCCCCATTGCCGTTGCTATTGGCGTTTGCAGCAGCCATACGAATTTCACTCGAAGCTGTTGTGGTGCCAGCCCGTAAGGCTAATAGCTTTTCTTGTACGCGATAAGGCTGATCGTTTTCCGCTCGCTGCAACCGAATATAAGTTCCGTCTGATTGCAACACTCGTGACTTCACATTATCCATTAAATAGGCCGGCAAGATTTCGTGCAAAATCCGATCTCGTAGATCGGCTTGTTCGATCGGGAACATCACTTCGACACGGCGATAAAAATTTCGCGGCATCCAGTCGGCACTGGAAAGATAAACTTTTGCTTCCGACTCGGGTCCGAACACATAAATCCGGCTGTGTTCTAAGAACCGATCGACAATGCTGCGCACGCGAATGTTTTCGGAAATTCCAGGAATGCCGGGGCGTAAGCACGTGATGCCGCGATTGATCATGTCAATCGGCACACCTGCCTGACTGGCTCGATATAGCGCCTCAATCACACGATGATCGACGATCGCGTTTAGCTTAGCGATAATTCGGGAAGGTTTTCCTTCTTGGGCGCGCTGGGTTTGTTCTTCAATCAATTGCAGCGTGCGGCGATGCAAATCGGTTGGTGCGACGACAAGCTTCCGCCATTGATGTCCTTGAGAATAACCAGTGAGCAAATTGAACAAAGCCGTGGCATCGGTGGCGATGTCATCATCTGCCGTAAATAATCCCAAGTCGGTGTAAACTAGCGCAGTTGTAGGGTTGTAGTTTCCCGTGCCTAAATGCACGTAGCGTCGCAGCGTATTGCCTTCTTGACGAACTACCAGCGATAGTTTGCAGTGAGTTTTCCAGTCGAGGAAGCCGAATACCACGTGTACCCCGGCCCGTTCCAATTGCCGTGCCCACGAAACGTTGTTCGCTTCGTCAAATCGGGCCTTCAATTCCACGAGTGCCGTTACGTGTTTACCATTATCGGCGGCTTGAATCAGCGCTCGAGTAATCGGCGAATCGCCGCTTGTGCGATAAAGCGTCTGTTTAATAGCTAACACTTTCGGATCGTTGGCCGCGCGAGTGACAAAATCGACGACCGCATCGAACGAGTCGTACGGATGATGCAGCAAAATATCGCGACGTGCGATGGTGGCAAACAAATCGTCTCGTCGCCGCAAACCTCGAGGTAGCTGCGGCGAAAATGGTGGATCGCGCAATTGTTCGCGGTCGGGAAGCTTGACTAATTCCATCATGGCCGACAAATCAAGCGGCCCTGGAATGCGATAGACTTCGCCGTAACTATCTGGCGCGGTATCACGAATCGATTCTTCGTCGATGATCATTCGCGAAAGTTCTTCGCTGCCCCCAGCAGCCACTTCGAGCCGCACTGCTTCGCCGCGTTGGCGTGTCTTCAAGCGGTCTTCAATCAACCGCAGCATATCGTCCGATTCTTGTTCTAGCAGATCGATATCGCTGTCTCGCGTGATCCGAAAGGTGGTCCAAGAAAGCACGTCGAACCCACCAAATAGTTCGGGCAATTTGGCGGAAACCAAGTCTTCCAAAAGAATAAATTGTCCATCATCGTTTTGGCCAAGCGGCACCAGCCTTGGCAAAACTTGAGGCACTTGTACGACGGCAAATAATTGTTTCGGCCCCAACCCACGGCGGCGTTCCAACATAGCCGCCAAGTACAATCCACGGTTGTGGTAGCGTGGGCTTGGATGTGCTGGGTCGACAGCCATCGGGGTTAGAATTGGCAAAGCGCGTTCACGGAAAAACCGGTCGACGGCCGCTTGTTGTTCTTCGTTGAGTTCATGTGGCCCGAGCAAGCGAATGCCCTGCTCTGCCAATGCCGGCCGTACCGATTCGTTCCAGCATTTGTATTGAGCTGCCACCAATTCTTGGGTGCGTTTGGTGATTCGTTGCAATTGCTGCACCGCTCGCAAACCATCGGGGCTATAGTCCTGCGGGGCGCCATCGCCAAAAGCCTGCTCGCGCAAACCCGCCACGCGCACCATGAAAAACTCGTCGAGGTTCGAGCTGAAAATGGCGAGGAATTTCACCCGCTCCAGAAGCGGTGTCTGTGGATCTTCCGCTTCCTCAAGTACGCGGGCATTAAATTCCAGCCAGCTCAGCTCGCGGTTGATAAACAGGTCGGAAGAAAAAGTTTGTTCGTCCACAGTTGCCTCAATGAACCTTACGGAACCTCATTACAGCCTTCACAACCTCTATCTTACGGGGCCTTGCCGATCGATGGAACCGGCTGCCTCGAGTTTATCGACCGCGTAATTTTTGCTGTGTTATCAAAAGGTTAGGACTACAAAGCCAATGCGCCTTGACGCAGCGAAATAAAGCTGTGGAATAGTTTTTGACGTCTTTGCGGCCAGCCCGGAAAAACGGTAAAACCGGTGCTTGTGTCATTTTCGCAGCCAGACCGCAAAACAGCGGATATCAGCCGTCAGGCCCCACCAGCTACTAAAATCATGCCTGTTGATTGGCAATCGCTTTACCCATTTCAATCGCGTGAGCTTTCATTGAATGGGTATCGCTACCATTACGTGGATGAAGGCCACGGCGAGCCACTGCTATTGGTTCATGGAAACCCAACTTGGTCGTTTTATTGGCGAAATCTAATTAAGCAGTTACGGAATCAATACCGTGTCATCGCAGTCGATCACATGGGCTGTGGGCTGAGCGATAAGCCACAGGATTATCCTTATCGATTGGCACAACATATCAGTAATCTCAGTAGCTTGGTTCGTGAATTAGATTTGCGAGGCACCACGCTAATTGGTCACGATTGGGGCGGTGCAATTGGATTGGGCGCGGCACTCGAGTCGCCCGATCGCTTTGCACGGTTCGTGATGTTCAACACGGGTGCTTTTCGTTGTCATTGGATACCGCTGCGGATTCGAATCTGTCGAACGCCGGTTCTGGGGAAAATTGCTCTGCGGGGATTGAATGCATTTCTTCGCGCCGGTTTTCGCATGGCCGCCAGCAAAAAAGATTGGCTCACTCCAGCAGTGCGCGCGGGCTACGCCGCTCCGTATGATTCTTGGGCAAATCGCGTGGCCATCGATCGATTCGTCAACGATATTCCCATGAAATCGCAGCACCCGAGTTACGAAACTCTGCATCGCATTGAGTTAGGCCTGCCGACTTTGGCAAATCATCCATGGCTGCTGCTATGGGGAACGGAGGATTGGTGTTTTACGCCTTGGTTCTTGGAACGTTTTTTAGATTTTGTTCCAAATGCCGAAGTTCAGCGATTTGCCGATGCAGGACACTGGGTTGTTGAGGATGCCTGCAAAGAGTCGATTGCAAGTCTGAACATATTCCTGGAAAGAACAAAAACGCGACAAAGAGAAACGATCCCTAAGTCTTAGACTTGAATGAGCACCACAAACCTCACTCTCGGTCAATGTACCTCGCTCGCCTGTTTGCTCGAGGCAACTGCGCCTAAGCCAGGCAACGTTCACCGCGGAGCGGATTTTGAAGATCTGACTTACGTCGATTTGGTCGCGGCCGGCATTGCCATCTCGCCCATCATCGATCGCGCAATGGAGCAAACTGTTGGCGAAACGGTTTTGCAAGCAGTCCAGGCGACTCGACAATTCATCCATACGAATGCAAATCTTGGCATTATCTTGCTTATTGCACCACTGGCTCGAATTCCACGTTCGATAAAATTGGCTGATGATATTGGCAACGTGCTATCGCAATTCACTACCACCGATGCGGCGAAAGTTTACCAAGCAATCGGCGAAGCCAATCCGGGCGGGCTCGGAAAAGTGAAAGATGCCGATCTCGCTGGGTCGCCGCCAGAGAGCCTAGTTCATGCGATGCAACTTGCGGCAGATCGAGATCTTGTCGCGCGGCAATACACCAACAACTTTCACGAAGTATTGCACGTTGTACTGCCGCGGTTGCTTGATGGCGTCCAAAAT
>CAZIGP010000002.1:17970-24492 GCA_964538425.1 uncultured Pirellulales bacterium
GCCCGTAACTGCGGCTCCGCCGTCGCACAGCACTCGGCAGATCATGCTGCTCATGTGCTATCGGTTGGCAATCCAGGCGACGAAGCCTATGAGCAAGCCCTTTCGGACCTCGATTTTTGGCTTCGCTCGGACGGCCATCGCCGAAACCCAGGCACGACGGCCGATCTCATTGCCGCAGGATTGTTCGCCGGGTTGCGCGAGGGATTGATTCAGAAGATTCAATAGGTCGTTCCCGTCGATCCTTTACTCATCGTCCGCTTGCTGCTTCACATTCTGCCCGTGCTCGTAATTATCGACACCGCTTAAGTCCAACGTTTCCGCGGTTGTCTCGCCAGGCACAATCCAAATTTCGTCGAACAGTTCGCTTTGTTCTAAAAGCACGCCGTGATGCCTAGCCAGTTCCATGGTGGCTAAAAACAAACCAATGAGCGTCGACTTATTCGTGTAAGGTCGAAACAATTCCGACATGGCCACGCGGCGATGCTGCATCAGCTCGGCATGAATTCGCTGCATGTAAATTTCGATGGGCGTGTCGTCGTAAACGATGTTCGACGGACCGCTAGCCGCTTGCTCGCGCAAAATGCGTCCGAAAGCGCTCACCAAATCCCAAAGCTCCACCTCGTGGATCGGTTCTTCCGCTGGATCGCGCGGCCGTAGTGGCAAATCACTCCCTAGTCGTCGATAGCGCTGCTGCCATGCTCGGCCGCGCTCTTCCAGCATGCTGGCCGCATCTTTGAATTGTTTGTATTCCAGCAGCCGGCGCACTAAATCTTGTCGCGGGTCTTCGAGTGGCTCTTCCACTTCTTCGCCATGCGGCAACACCGTGCGCGATTTGATTTCGATCAGCGTACTAGCCATGTCCAAAAAATCGCCGACGCTGTCCACATCCAATTCTTTAAGCACTTCCAAATACTGCAAGAATTGTTCGGTGATCGGCGCGATCGGAATTTCGGTAATCTCCACTTCGTGCTTTCGCACCAAGAAGAGTAGTAAATCCATCGGGCCGCGGAAAATGTCGAGATCAACACGGAAATTCATGGCGTTGATTATACACCGATCGGTTGCGACATGGAAAAAGCCCAAGGATAGAATCCCTGGGCTTAAGTTATCGCAATATTAAATCGCGTTTGTTCTATCGAGCTCGTTTCCAACCGCCTTCGGCCGGAGCATTGGAATCGGGCGACTTCCAACTGTCGCTGCCCGCGCCGGTCATCGCAGGCTGCTTCGTCGAGCGAGTTGACGTTGCTTGATTGCTAGACTGGGCTCGATTGGTTGGCTGAACTTGATCGAGCGAAAGATCTCCCCAATCGAACGGTGCTTCAGGGGCTTCGGTAGCCGAAGCAACTTGAACTTTGCCCGTTACATGAGCAGCCTGCCCTCGTGGTTGAGTCGGTGGAGCTTCACTGTCATCGACTTCCATCGCCACGGCTTGTTGAACACCACTGCGAATTTTGAGTGTGTTGGCGCCGCTAGCTTGGCCGTTGCCCATAGGCTTTGCACTCGCCAGTTTTCTGGTCATGGCAGCAGGAATTTGATCATTCGACGGGCTCATCGGATGTTTCAATTCCGAGAGTCGTGGTCCTTTCGAGCCGCGACCCATTCGGGCTGCCGGAGCAGGCAGTTCCATTTCCTCTCCGTTTGGTCGCACGGCAGGAGTCGGCTCGCGTTTCAGTTCTTCCATTGGCGGTGCCATCGTCGGTTCACCATCTGCATTGCCGGCAGTGCCGGCGGTATTTTTGAACAGATCGAACGGCCCTTGACTGAATACTGCCGGACGAGTGAAGCCATAATCTAGGAACATGCCGGCGTCACGAGCACGAGCACGCTTAGTGGCATCGAAGTACGCTTTTTGCGGCCATGGGCCTTCCGCGAGGTAAACACCGTTGTATTCCAGCAGCGAACCTTTGCGGAAGTGGACGAACATAATGGATTTGTTGTAATCGACCAGCGTGCGGTAGTAGGCAGCTTCGGCATCGGCTCGCCGACGTTGGGCTTCGAGCAACAAGTCGAGTGTGACTGTACCGGCATCGTAGGCAGCCTGTACTGCCTCGACTTGACGTTCGGCGGCTACACGTCGGTTGAAGTTCGTTTGAGCCAGCGTGTAGTTCGTATCGATGTTGCGAATGTCGTCCGCTAATTGGTGCGACAATTCGAGTTCTTGATCTTGCAGAATCGAACGTTCGCGAGCCAACTGCAATTGTTGATTACGAACCGCGGCAAGTTCTCGGCGGAAACCAAGCGGTAGGCTTAATTGAAGGCCGGATTCCCATTCTTGGTATTCACCAGAAGCGAGAGTTGAAAAGGCATCGGTACCTAGTAATGGTTGTGCTGGGTTAAAGGGTTCACCCGGATAATTTAATAGGTCATGCCCCATGCCCAACCAGCGGTAGGTTCCAAGCACGTCGAGGCGAGGCAGTAGCAAATTCTTAGAAGCCATAAGCTCCAATTCTTTTTGTTTTACGAGCCACTTTTGCTGTCGAAGTTCAACCGAACGAACCAACCCTTCACCATGAACTTCGCACCAATCGAACAGCACTTTGGCATCGGTGGGTTCGTCGATGGGGCGAATTAAACGACCATCCGTGGCGGCCAAACCCATCACAAACCGCAGGCGATTTTCCGCGCGGAACAGGTAAGCTAGACAAGATACTACTAGGCTGCAAAACAAGAAATATTGAGCACGAGCCTGGGCTTCTAAATCAACATCACCACCTTAAGCAACGCCTACGAACAGGGCATGCACTTTCTTCCAGGTTTGCAGAGCTGAATCGCGCCCCAATTTAGCGGCTTCGAGAAACCGATAGCTGAAGTACAACTCCCAGTAAGCATTTTCCACATCGGCCACAAAATTTCGCACGCCGGCTTCGAAATCGGCCAAGCGAATATCAGTGCGGATACGAGCGATTACGACACCATCCCATTGCAGGTAAGTGCCAATGCCGCGGAGTGGATCAAACGGACCAGCAACGCGGTTGTACTGGCTGCCAGCACCTTGCAACAACGGTTGGCGGAAACCGGCTTCAAAATTGACATTCCAATCGGTCGGCCGATCACGGAAAGGACGATTGTTGCTGTCGTAAACCAAATTATTTCGGAAAGCGAATTCACCGCCGGACGCTGCACGTTTAGTGATCGAGTTTTGAAATGTTCCTAAGTCTTGTTGAAAGACTCGGTTTTGGAAAGAGTTAGCAAATTGCGATTGTGCATTCTGCGGCCGGTCATTTTTATTCCAAATCATGCTGCTTTGAACTTGCGGATCATAGACCGACAATGCACCTTCAGGACCAAAGATCGGATCTGATTCCGTGATCGCCGGATCGTAGACGGTGGAAATCGCCTGTGGCTGCTGTTGCAGTGCATCGGGTGCGGCGTTGACTTGAGATTGAGCCACGTTGAATTGCTGGCCGAAGGTGCGAACACCAAGGTTTCGCATCACCTTGCCGTTTTCGAGTGCAATTCGCACCGATTCTTCCAGCCTCAAATCCCAAGTATCTTGGAAGTTGGGATTACTGATGGTCAGTGGCGCGAGCGGGTTATCGACTTCTTGCAAGCTGCATGTTTCGACGTCGGGATACTCGATATTTGTCGCCATGCCTACATAGTGCGACAAATCGCCATCCTCGAAGAAATAAAATGGCTGCGTCGGTGAGCAGCCCGTCGAGAGGACGGCCGGGGCTAAAGTAGCCACCAAGAGTAATAATTGCTGGCGAAAACTAATGCAGTTAATCATGTGGGTTCACATCCCCCGTAGGAGCACATCAGGCCGCCGCCATCCATGCCGCGCACGGATGTGGCCAACCATTCTTATCCCGAGTTCAGCTTCCCCCCGACGATGCTCTGCTAGCAAGCATGCGCAAATAGCGCGCGCCGCCAATAGAACATCGGCAGACCTAGTTATCGACGACCTAACCCGCAAACTTTTGCGAAAACTTCAAGTTGACGGAATTGGCAAGGTCTTAGCATTCGCCTCACTCGACTTATTTACGCCATATTGACACTAGGGTGGTTAATAGCCAATGCTAGCTGGCAGGCTGATGACTTTGTTTTGATAAGTCCTCTGGCTGGGATAGACTTCTAAAAATTGGTTTCCAGAAATTTTTTCTTGGTGTAGCGGATTCGTGAGAATTCTGACTTGGGCCAGAAGCCCGGCGACTTTAGCTACCAGACTGCGGTAGAAAGGCAGGCACGCTTGTCAAATGAACAACTCTGGGCTCCCTGGCGACTTGGATACATCTTGGGTTCTAAGAACGCTCCAGCGACTGATCCCAATAAACAATTAGCCTGGCAGCCAGAGGCAGACAAAAATTGCTTCCTTTGCCGTGATGCGGCCGACATGACGGCTGAAGGCGAACGTGAGAATCTAGTTGTCTGCCGCACGAGCACCGCGATTGGCGTATTGAACCGTTACCCTTACAACAACGGCCACCTATTAATCGCCCCCTTAAGGCACAAAGCCAAACTGCAAGATTTGACCGAGGAAGAGCACTTGGATTGCATGCGGCTCATTACCCGGCTGTGCAGCATTTTCGAGCAGCAAATGAAGCCCGAAGGATTTAACATTGGTTTGAATCTGGGCCGAGTCGCCGGCGCGGGTGTGCCAGGACATTTGCACTGGCATATCGTGCCTCGGTGGAATGGCGACGTGAACTTCATGCCGGTGCTAGCAGGCGTAAGTGTGTTGCCTCAATCCTTGGAATCGCTATACGATTTGTTACAACCTGCGCTGGAAAACAAATTTGTTGGTAATACCTAAGAAAGTGCGAAATTTTGACTAACTCGGCTCTTCAGCAACCGACTTACGCCTTGCGAGAAGCGGCATGGCTTGCGCCGTACGCAATGCACAGCGCCAATACTGCAGGGCGTAAACATCCTGAGTCGCTCCATCCGTATCGCGGGCCGTATCAACGCGACCGCGACCGAATTGTTCATAGTTCCGCCTTCCGTCGGCTAAGCCACAAGACGCAAGTTTTTACCGGCGAACTTGGCGATTATCACCGCAGCCGCCTTACGCACACGCTGGAGTGTAGTTCAATCGCCCGTACTTTTGCACGTGAACTGCGACTGAATGAAGACTTGGTCGAAGTTCTGGCACTTGCGCACGACATCGGTCATCCACCGTTTGGCCATGCCGGCGAAGCGGTACTTAACGAATGTTTGCGCGAGCACGGCGGATTTAACCATAATGCACAAGCTTTGCGTTTAGTGGAACATTTGGAAACGCGATATTCAGGATTCTCGGGATTGAATTTGTCATTGGAAGTTTTGGAAGGCCAGCGCACACGGATCGATAAAAAAGCCAACGGACAATCGCCGCTGTTGGAATCGCAAGTGGTCGATGCTTCGGATAGCATCGCTTACGATACGCACGATTCTGACGATGCACTAGTGCTGGGCTTGCTTACGCTTGCGGAACTCGACAAAGTGCCGATGTGGGCCGAAGCCACCCGCCGCGTACGGGTTAAATTTTCGGTCTTAAATTCCGTCGAACTGCGGCGTGCTGTTGTCCATGAATTAATTGATTGGCAAGTCAGCGACTTGTTGACGACGACGCGCAAGCAAATTTCTGCCCACCAAATTGAAAGCATCGAGCAAATTCGCAATTCGCCGGCGCTTGCTCAACAAAGCTCGGAAATCGCTGAATTGAAATACGAGTTCGAGGCTGTGTTGAAAGATCGGGTTTACCGTCATCCGGAAATATTGCGGTTGCGTCAGCAGGTGCAGCAGCAACTTCAGGAAGCGTTCAACTATTATGTTGCGGCTCCCGATAAATTACCGGGTGAATTTCGCGATCGTCTCGCTGTGGACGGCGTCCATCGCACCGCAGCCGATTATTTAGCCTGCATGACCGACCGTGCAGCATTCAACGAGTTCGAACAACTGTTTGGCATGGGTTAAGCACGTAGTATCGCTTGATGAGCTTGAGTGCAAGCCGCTACAATTTTATCGCGCACCGTGTCAGCTTCGGCGCTCGTTAACGTGCCATCTTTTCGCCGCAAGGTGACGGTGAAAAGTTGGCTTTTTTTCGCTTCGCCGAGCCGCTTGGGATCTCGGTAGGTGTCGCGGTATTCGACGCTTTCCAAATGCGGACCGGCAGACGATTGCACGGTGGTTAACAAATCGGCCCAGCGAATTCGCTCATCGACCACAAGATTCAAATCTCTCGTCACCGCAGGATAAGGGGACAATTCGCCCGAGCGAGGAATCAACTCAGCGATTTGCTCGAGCTGCGCAATTTGAATTTCGGCGATCGTTGCAGACTCTCGCAGTTCAAATTGTTTTTGGCCGGCTGCGCTGACTTCGCCAACAAAACCTAACCGTTTGCCAGCGATACGTAGCTCACCACTAACGCCCGATTTCAATAGCGGATGTTTGAAATCAACAGCTTCCACATTCATGCCTGGATTCAGCCGGGCAACAATACTTTCCACGATTCCTTTGGCTGCTAAATAATCGCCGCCGATAGAAATTGCCAACATGAGTGATTCTTCAGGCAGCGAATTTTGCTTCGCCAAATAAATGCGG
>CAZIGP010000003.1:0-22207 GCA_964538425.1 uncultured Pirellulales bacterium
GTTGGCACCTGCTTGATCGGCACGACGCTGGCGATTTTGATCGGTAGCATCGCCCCGTCTTGGGCAATTGCCAAAGACGGGGCTGGAGCATCGAAAAGTGGTGCATTGTCTTCTGAAAAACTGGAAACAGACCAAACAGCACTCGAAAAATCACCAAACACGGCAGCGCATGATGACGAAGCGGCGTTGGCAGATGGCACAGCGATGTGTCGTGGTTTGTGCAGCGGTTGCCAGGGTGGCGCCGGCGCAGGCGGCAAGGGACCCAATCTGACCGACGACCGCTGGATTCATGGTAGCACGGATGCGGACATTGCCCGAGTCATTCGAGATGGCGTGCCAGGCACGACCATGAAAAAACTGGGCGAATCGCTGAAGGAAGAACAGATAGCCACGATTATTGCCTATATCCGCAGTTTGGCGCGTGGATCTCGCGAAGGCAACTGGCAGCCCTATATGATCGGTGACCCCCAACTGGGTCAGCAGCTTTTCTTTGCCGAGAAGGCCACGACTCAGTGCAGCAAGTGCCATACGGTTCAACGTAAGGGAGGCCGCATTGGTCCACCGCTTGATCGAATTGCCAGCCGCCGTTCGCCTCAATACATTATGGAATCAATCCTGCAGCCCTCCAAAGATATCGATCCCCAATACGAGCAGGTGCAGGTCGTTACCAATCAGGGACGCGTCATTAAAGGGCTGCGTCTCAATGAAACAAACTTCAGTCTCCAATTGGTCGAGGAAAACGGTCGGTTTCACTCATTTCTCAAGCGCGATTTGGAGCAATCTCAGGTACTAAAGGATTCCCTAATGCCGGGAAATATTGCCGAACAGTTAACCGTTAAACAATTACACGA
Organism: uncultured Pirellulales bacterium; assembly: GCA_964538425.1. Lineage (GTDB taxonomy): Bacteria > Planctomycetota > Planctomycetia > Pirellulales > JADZDJ01 > JADZDJ01. The sequence goes on from CAZIGP010000003.1 coordinate 852, forward strand.
TCTGTTTGCTTTTCTGATGACACTGGAGTAAAACGAAGCATTCTCCAAGGAGCCTTTCACATGCAATGGATCAAGCCCGACTTTGAAGAAATATCCCTGAACATGGAAGTCACGGCCTACGTGAACACCGACGACGATGACAACCGGCCGTTTCGGGAGGACGATCGCGAAGAGTCATAACGAGACAGCCATGCGAATTCGCATCCTTGGCTCAGCAGCCGGCGGCGGTCTGCCGCAGTGGAATTGTCGTTGCCCGAATTGCCAAGCTGTGCGAGTTGGCTCTCCCAATGTTCAACCCCGAACGCAGTCGTCGGTAGCGATCAGCGCCGATGGTCACATGTGGTATTTGCTCAATGTCTCGGCTGATATCCGGCAGCAGCTTGCCCTTTGCCCCGACTTAGCGCCACCCGCAGAAGCATTGCGGGGCACCAGAATTGCCGGCTGTGTATTGACCGACGCCGAACTCGACCACACTAGCGGCTTGTTGCAACTGCGCGAAGGATGCAGCTTTGGGATCTTCAGCACTCCGTTTGTCCATCGCTGCTTGAATCAGTTTCTGCCCATCGAATCGATACTGGCTGGCTTTGCCGACCGTCCTTGGATCGAATTAACACGTGGCCGCAAGTTCGAACTTCCAGCGGTTGCCACTGATTCTAGCAGGCTAACGATTATGGCATTCGACACCGGAGGCGGCGCTCCACGGTATGTGCCGGAACAAACCGCCGAGGAAGGTGGTTGCGTGGTGGGATTGCGAATTGAGGACTCCATTACCGGTGGTGTGCTCGTCTATGCTCCTTGCGTGCAGTCGTTAACTGTTCCTCTGTTTGAAGCGACAGAAAATGCGGATTGTATTCTGATGGATGGCACGTTTTGGACTGATGACGAGCCAATCGACATGGGGATCGGTTGCCGTACTTCCCAACAAATGGGACACGTTCCAGTGTCAGGATCCGGCGGAAGTCTGAATTGGCTAGCCAATTCGTCAGCCCGCCATCGAATTTATGTTCATATGAATAACACGAATCCGATGCTTAACGACGCAGGCCCACAGCGTCAGGAAGTGATTAAACGAGGGGTTCAGGTAGGCATGGATGGTGACGTTTTTGATTTGTGAATAAGTGTTTGGAGTTTGACAAAGCTCATCGAGACGCGCGCCGATCAGATTTTATGGAACCTTGGCAAGCCAGCGAGTTCACCCAACAATTGCAACGGGTTGGGCAATCGCGATATCACGACAAGCATCCATTTCATCGAATGATGAACGAGGGTAGCCTCACGCGCGATCAGGTGCAACTTTGGGTAGCGAACCGTTTTTACTACCAAAAAAATATCCCGATTAAAGATGCGATTCTGTTGTCACGGTGCAAAGTCGTGGAAGTGCGGCGCAAATGGATTCAACGGATTATCGACCATGATGGGACGGAAGCCGATCCTGGCGGCATTGAAAAATGGTTGTGTCTAGGCGATGGAGTTGGCCTGAATCGTGATGACCTGGAAAGCGATCGGATGCTGCTACCAGGAGTGCGTTACGCAGTTGATGCGTATCTGAATTTCGTCGCGAAGCGATCCTGGATTGAGGGAGTTGCCTCGTCACTCACCGAGCTATTCGCACCTGGGCTGATGACGAAACGCATCGCCGCATTTGAGCAGCATTATCGTTGGATTGACCCTGCTGCCTTGACTTATTTTCGCTCGCGACCGTCGCTCGCCGCGCGCGACAGCGAATATAGTCTTGAGCTGGTGCTGAATTATTGTCGAGACCGAGAGCAACAAGAATTGGCCGTGGCCGCACTGCAATTTAAATGCGACTTATTATGGGCCCAGCTCGACGCGTTGTACTACGAATGTGTTTTCCCGATCCATACCAAAAATTAGTGACACACGAACCGAGGATTCGCCGACCGATGCTCGTATCGTACGCACGATATCGCTGGGATCGGCTGCGCCAAGAGCATCAACTCGTTTATCCTGAAGGAATTCTAATTTTAAACGAAACAGGGGCTGCCATTCTACAACTTTGCGATGGGCGTCTCATCGACGAATTGGTTGCTGCACTACACGAAAAATATTCCCAGGGAAACCCTGCGGCAGATGTCGATGAATTCCTCCAGCGACTGACAAACAAGGGACTACTCCATGATGCCCAAGACGCCTAATCCGTTGGCCTTAGTCGCGGAAGTCACCTACCGTTGTCCGCTCAAGTGCCCTTATTGCAGCAATCCCCTCGAACTGCTGCGTTATCGCAACGAACTTAAAACAGCTGAGTGGAAGCGCGTTTTGGCGGAAGCGGCGTGTCTGGGGGTGGTGCAGATTCACTTCACGGGTGGCGAGCCTTTAATCCGCCGTGATTTGCCCGAGCTGATCGAGGAAGCAAGACGGCTCGACCTCTATTCGAACCTCAGCACCGGTGCCACTTTGGCTGACGCAACCACCTTGGCTAGGCTCAAGACTGCTGGATTAGACGCGTTGCAGATTAGCTTGCTCGATTCTCGTGCGGCCCATAACGATTGGTTGGCCGATGCTGTATCGTTTGATGCAAAATGTCGTGCAGTTCACGAGGCCAAGCGTCTGGAGTTCCCGGTAACGCTCAACGTAGTCTTGCACCGCCACAACTTGGATCGGATCGAAGAAATCATCGAACTTGCCGACGAATGGGGCGTGAATAAACTCGAATTGGCGCACGCACAATACACAGGCTGGGCCTTTCGCAATCGCTCCGCGCTCTTGCCACGACGTGATCAGGTCGAACAGGCTGTGGAGGTGGTTGATCGCGCGCGCGCCAAGTTTCACCATCGCTTCGAGATTCTACATGTCCTACCCGATTATTTTCAGCAGTTTCCCAAGGCGTGCCTTCATGGTTGGGGACAAGTTTTTCTGACCGTCGCACCAGACGGTGCGGTACTTCCCTGTCAGTCGGCGCGCGAGATCTCTGGGCTAGAGTTTCCCAATGTCCGAAATGCTTCGCTCGAAGAGATCTGGTTCCAATCCCCGGTGTTTCAGCGTTTTCGTGGCACCAACTGGATGCCCGAACCATGCCGCAGTTGTGATCGGCGCGAAATCGACTTCGGCGGCTGCCGCTGCCAGGCTTTCTTGCTCGCTGGCGATGCAGCGGCCACTGATCCTGTGTGTCATCGTTCGCCCCTAAACAACATCGTGCAACTGTTGGAGGTTGAATCGATTCATGAGCCGCCTGTTTTGAAATTCCGGGGCTAACCTCCGCAACATGCATCCTATCACGAGTATAAATACTTTTCAGAGAAAGGAATTTCTCGAGACACTTTCTTGCTGCGCTATTAAGGCAATCTAACAGCTTCGTTGCCAGCTCGTGTGGCAAGCGCCCGATAGATTGTTAAGTCGATGTTTTCGGCGATGAGATGTACTGAACCATCAGCCATGACGAAGTGCGCTCCCGTTAAGTGAAAACTGCTGAAGGCATCCATCTCCTCTTCTTCATCGTACGAATCGGCAGAAGCGTTGGGTGGTTGTTGACAAACAGCCAATATTCGGTCCATCGCTTCCTCACCACCCGCAACGACACCTGTCCACGTGGAGTAACCAAGTTCTGAAGCGCGCTCACCAGCGAGAAACGTGTGACTCATCCCGTCAAGGATGCTTCCAAACCGAATCGCACTATTGTGAAACAACAATCCATCGCCATGATTTGGGTCATCTTCAATATCGAACGTCCCGAAGACGCCGACATAATTGCTAGTAGCCAATTTGACTAGTATGCCACCTCCGTCTTCGTCCTCTAAATCGAACGTAGTATTACCAGCGTCCGATGGGCATCGCATGATATTCAAGGGAGTGACGCGAGCCGTAGCATTGGCCACGTCGGTGATTGGGAGCATAGGATGCACAAGAGCATTAGCAACCGTTTGCTCTTCCAAGTAAGGCAACAGCCGCGCCGCCCAACCCCAACCTGGTGGCCCTCTTGGATCAGACATGCCAGTTTGCGTGTCGACACCCAGCCAGCCGGGCGGCAATTTCTTGTGCGAGTTGTGGTACAATTGTAGCGCCAATCCCATCTGCTTGAGATTGCTTCGACACGTTGTGCGGCGCGCTGCCTCGCGCGCAGACTGAATGGCTGGCAGTAGAAGTCCGATTAATAGCGCGATGATCGCGATTACAACAATCAATTCGACCAACGAAAAGGCTAGTCGACCGCAGCCCTGCCTATCTATACGTGGTTTTGCCTTGTTCATCAAAACTCAAGCGCGTTAATCCAAATGATGCCCTTCGGAGCGCTTAGACGAATGGGATTAAGTTAACCGAGGGCCACGAGGCGTGTCAACGATTTTGTGGTGTGTGCTCCCGTACGCAGTGGAGTGAGCTGTGCCAGTCACATTCAGTCGGTCAAGCGAGCACCACCGAGCCGACAGGAGCTATCCTTGTATCGGCCACGGCCACATATATCCACAACATCCACTGATCAATTCGGCTGGCCGCAGTTGACGTCATGAAAGGCGATCGCTGTAAAATCGAGGGCAGTGACAAGATCACCGCACTACAGCCCATCTCTCTTGAGCGAGACGCGTCAATGATTTAAATTCTTGGCATCATCATTCGCTCGGCCATCCACTTGATACCAATCGGTGTCCTACGATCATGAAATTCATCGACAGCAGCAAGACATTTCCTTTCAGTTCAGCCGTTATCACCCAGGGTAAGTTACTGGAGACAGTAATCACTGGCATTCCCGACGGATCGAATACGCCCGTTGCAGGCGGCGCTGGCGCAGAGATGCGCGAGATCTTCAAGCAGCTTGACGAAATACTCGCCGAGGCGGGACTGAAAAAGACTCATATCGCCTCTGCAAGGTTGTACCTGCAAGAAGTCAACCGCGACATCGCCGAAGTAAATCAGGTTTATAAGGAATACTTCGGCGACCACCCGCCATGCCGCCGCGCTTATGGTGTCGACTTGCAGGTGGGCATGTTGGTCGAAGCTGCGTTTGTCGCAGAGTTTCCGGAGTAAAGAACTTGTTCGGTCACATCGACCGGCACAGGCAATCACCGATTTAAGGTGCAGAGCGGCCTTTATTTAGTTGCGGCGATCATTTGCATCGTTGCATTATTACAGCTCCTTCCCGCGATGGAAGGAATGGGCGGTACAGGACTCGCACAGAGTGCGACTTTCTCGAATAAAATGCAAGGTCATAAGAGGCGCGCTGTAAAATGCGCGGCGAAATCGACGCTGAACCGGATCGTTTCGGCTTGGCCGTCGCTGCCTAAATCCATACGGCTGGCGATCATTGCTCTGATTGACGCGGCATCAGACTAATCAACGTGAGGCTCCATTTTCTGTCGTTCGGCACGTCCAGCCGAAACGGCACGATCACTTTCTCTACCAGTCCGCCTTAATAAAAACCTTCCGCTTTAGCTAATTTTTGCTGTACGCTGAAATGCCTTTTTCAGCTTGTTCTGGTCCCAATGGCCTCGAAGCCCAATTAGCAAAGGATAAAGTACGTGGTCGCCAGCCAATTGTGCGGCTTCAGGCACGAATGAGGGGATTCGTTCCGATTTAATTTTATTACGAATGCCAATCATTGCCCCGCGGTTCCTTCTATCGGCGAACCCTACCAATGCTTTGCACGAACATCGCCTCCGAAGTCATCAAATCAGGCCTCAGAGCGTTTCTAATTAAGGGCGAACTCATTTCAAACAGAGTTCCCAAGCAGAACGTGGCCCAATCACGCAGGTGATCAGCGTCGCCTTCGCTCACTCGAATAAGTGCATCAATCACCTCTTGCTCTTTGTGATCGCCAAGCCCCGGAATCCGCCACACTTTTCGTCGCCCATCAGCCATTCCTTGTTATGGTTATCCCACGTTCTGAATTTGAAGGGTGCCATGCGCCGAGAGTAGCGCAGTGTTCAGAGCGGTGTCAATGCAGCGTCTGTTGACTTTGCAATTGTTTTGCTTGGAAAATAAGTTGCCAAGAAACACAAGGGGAGAAACACAAATGACGTGGAAATGGACAAGAACGATTACGGCGCCAGACGACGTACTTAGTGCTATGGACACGATGACGTCGGGAGGTGGCCAATACGAAGCGATCTTGACTGCCGATTGGAATACGGGAGCGCAATATCTTGAATGGGCGAAAGCTTGCCTCAAGGAAAAGTCGGCATACGGAAATGATGCAGCGGTGTGTTATTCAAAACGGGCCGTGTGCCGGATGATCGACAGTATGATGCTGAATAATCACCTCAACTATTGGCTGGGCGATCAATATCCAAAAAAACTAGAAATGTTGACCGAGCTAGGTATTTTCGCACCTTCGATAGTTCACAAATTTATTATTGGCCCACGCAACGAAGTTGAGCATACATACCGTCAACCGACCGATGAGGAGGCGCGCCATGCAGTTGAATTGGGGGAGTTGTTTCTCGGCGCAACGGATCAAGAGGGGAAGCAGAATCTGATCGTTTCTTACAACTGGTCAATCTCTTATTCCGGTTTCTATAGCTCAAAAGGTGCAAAACATGGTTTCCGATTAGATCCAACGAGTGCTGCAATGGTGATCGTGGACGTAACGGATGCTGCAAATCATGAAGTGCTGGTTCTCCGGCCCTCCGACGCAGAAGTGCTTGTATGCCCCATGAGGGAATTCAAAAGAGAACAGGCAGTAGAATTTGCGAAGAGGATGCGAAAACAAGGTGGGGGTGGAATGAGTGGATCTCACACCGTGCATTTTTTTAATGAGCTGAAAGCGCAGTTGTGCTTGTGAGAGTGGGCGCAGCATTTTGGATTGACAACTACGGCGGAAGTAATTTATTAATTCGATCCTCCACGTTGGTCCCTCTGAGTCCGCGTTGCGCGTTGTCGAGCCCCCGAATCACGATGTATAAGCTGGCTCCAAGCTTTACCGCGCCGAGTGAATGTACGCCATCAGCGAGGATGTCCTCTTTAAGGCTATACATAACTGCAAGAAGACCAAAGACCGTTTCGGTGACCCCATAGGAAAAACGGCACCAAGCTCGGAAGACGTACAGGAAAATCGCAAAGACTGCGATAATGAGAAGCAAGGGAACAAACCCAATCGCGTCGCGTACCTCTTGAATACTTGCCAGAAACCATATCAGTCCAGACGCAACCAGCAACGCAATAAGCTGGAACACGATGAAGAAGGCCCACTTCAACCCAATTGCCTTCTTCGCTTCAGACAATACTTTGGAGTCGGGACTGGCCTGTAGGTACTGACGGGCTGAGTCGAAAGTTAATGCCCGCACTCCAGCCGCCGTAGCTGCGTGTCGCAGTCTTGGGTCGCGAGTAACTAGCACTGAGTCTGGAAGTTCTCTGGCAACATTCAATACAGCTGCGTCGACTGAGTCTAAGCCCGGGTAAGTCAAGCCTGCGTGAACTTCAGGATTGCGGATCTCTATTTTGTGTTCACCATGTGCTCGTCTTATCAATTCGGTTAAACGTGGATGAACATCGAGTCCTCGATATTGCTCCAACTGTGACAGAACAGCGGAGGGCACGATGATTCGCAAATCACCGCCTCCACGAGCGAGGATTGTCGGGTCTTGTTGGATCACGTTCGTATCTAGTACTAACGTTCGCATCTTTTGAATGCTCCTTGCCAAACGTTTGAAATTGTCGAATTTGAATTTAAGTCGTTTTTTGTAGACTGACGGCTCTCACCGAACAGGTCGAACATGCTTTGGGTAGGTCGATAACAACTGTGTTCGAATTATCGGATAAACGCTCTTTGCAATTCCTGCGGTGAGATGCCAATGCAAATGTCCAAATTTTTGCATCGCCTTGATGACAGGATTTGGCTCGTGATGGGCGCCACCATCTTTGTTGGCCACCGTTCCGATGAACTTTCTCAATGTCCACACAGGTCGTAAGAAAGGCTGCTGCAGCCACTGCTGGATCGGCAGTGTTGGCGACGTTGCGTCAAAGACGTCGTCAATGGTCATCGCATCGAGCGCGCTTCCCGGAAGATCAAGCTCTCGTGTCGTAACCGTTCCGTTCCCAAGACGAACATGTGCTTCCCCGGAATTGATCCATACAGCAGCCGGGAGCACGAGCATGTCGGGTGGCGTCGTGGAATCAGGAACTTTCTTCAATTTGGGTAAAGTTCCATTTGGCAAGGCAGTGAGAGCGAGGCCAGGCTGACCGCTTGATCCAGTAAGCAGCAGACGCAACGTTCCGGAGATGTTTTTGTAGATGGTGTAGCGGCGCGTGCGAAAGAATAGATCACACAGCGATTCGAGGTTATCGAGCTGATCGTAAGTCTCGTCAACAATTTGTTCGAGGGTCGCTTTCATGGCTTTCACTTAGTCGTTTAGACGCAATTCCAGCAATATGCAGATCTATAAATACGCTTGCCGTTTCTTGTCCATATACGTGGTTCCCACATGTCAGTCCCGTCGGCGTATCGAACGCTGCTATGCGTGCAACGATAAACCTTCTCGGTTATATAAATTAAATAATTCTCGTTTCGCATACCGCAGAGTTTGGCAGCATAGTTTGCGGCTCGGCCAACCCATACGAGATCATTTGATCCGCGTATTCCCGTGCGTGCCACTAGGATATCGCTTGTGTCAATTCCTATGCCATGAGTCAGTTCATAGCTGTTTTCTTCATAGCACTTATCCAATTTCGTGTTGATTATCTCACGGACCACGTAATTGATTTTGAGTGCAGCACGGACTGCATGCGAGTTCTTCGCCTCACCAAGAAAAACCGCCATGATGCGATCCCCGTCGTACGCAGTGATCTCGCCTGTTTCCGCGGAAATGATTTTCGCGGCGCAATGAAGATATGCTTTGTAAATTTCCGCTGCGAACGTTTTTTCTTCAGTGTCAACTAACTCTGTCGACTCCGCTAAGTCGGCATAGAGCACCGTGGCTGTAAGTTGAACACCGTCATTCCCTAATCGTATATCCTCTGGTTCGGGAACTGCCTCTCCATCACGTTTGTTCCATGACGACAAGAATAGTTCTTCAATCTTCTCGCCTAATTCTTCTTCTAACGTCATTCGTCACTCCGTTCATGGCTTCCAATACCAAGTCGAGCCGTAGATAGTCATGTTGTATTCATGCCAGGTAAGTTCAGTCCACATATTCTGCTTATCTTTTCCGTATTTCGAGCCTTCATTGAGTTTGTCGTACACATCGCGGGTAATCAGACTCGAATACCCAAGGTCTTCATTTGATAATTTCGCAGCATAATTCGCTGATCGTCCGACCCATACTAGGTCGTTCGACCCTCTGATACCCGTCCGTGCGACAAACAGTTTACTCGTGTCGATGCCAACAACGTGTTTTAGAACATAGGCGACATCCGGATGTTTTGCTTTAATTTCTTCATTGAGCATTTGTTTCGCCCAGTTTATTTGCAGCGCAGCCTTGCCGGCATTCGAATTCTTGCTTTCTCCGATGAAAACACCCATTACCCGGTCACCGTCAAAGGCGGTGATTGTGCCATCACAGTTCCTGATCATCCTGCAGGCGCTAAGTAAAAACGATTTGTAAACCTTCGCCGCGAACCACGGTTTGTACCCATTAACCATTGCAGTCGATTCTGCAAGATCGGCGTATAGAACGGTTCCTTCTAATGTGATTGCGTCATTGCCGAGTTTAACATCTTCAGCTTCCGGAACCTTTGTCCCCTCGCGCTCGGTAAAGCTAGTATTGAAAATATCTTTGACTTCTTTTCGGACATCATCAGCGAAACCCATTGAATTACCTCACGCCTAGACTATCGATTACCTTTTTCAATTCGGTACAAATCGTCGCGATCGAAGGAGAAATATCTTCACCTGGCTTCAAGACATAGGGGATGGGCGTGACGCCAAGTAAGTCCGTCGGGATTTTGATTTCCGATGACTCGTCCTTAATAATGAAGGAACGATTGCGATCAAGGCGTCCCATAAATAACCCAAGTTCGAAAATTACGTTGTCACGTGGAACTTCGTATTCTTCACCGCGGCAAAACAGCTTATCATCTGGTCCAAAAATGAAGGCAGCAAAGTCACAGGCGTCGACTTCTTTGAGCAGCGAATCAACTGGAGTGCCTCCCGGCCCAAAAACTCCTGGAGTAGTCCAAGGTCGAATGAGAATTTTTTTGTCATGCTTGAAAGCAAGTTGAATCTCCTTCGCAATAGCTAGACCTTCGACTGAGGAGCCGACAAATAAGACCGGTACTTCATTTGGAGCTCGATGGAATCTCTCCCGCTCGCGGAGTCGCTCGGCGACGACAATTGCAATTGCTTTCCAAACCTTCGCGTTATCGTTTAATAAGCCTCGAAATACGGGCTCGCTTAGTTTGACGACGGTAAGAGGGGACTGCGCCGTTATGGTCGCTGACCTTCTTGCGGATGGGTCGATCATCGCCATCTCACCAACTGAATCGCGGGCAAAACGTACAGCAACAGGACGCCTATTTACGAAAATCCCTGCCTCACCGTCGATAATAAAAAATATGTCGTTGTCAGCCGCACCTTGGACAGCTAATTCAGTGCCAGGGGTAAATTCGATGAGTTCTCCGCTTTCAGCAATAGCGGTGGCGAGTGTTTCATCATTCTCGACGAGACGTTGAGATCGCAAAGCTTCCACGAGTCGCCGTTTGCCGTCAGTGCCTTCGAATCGACTTAACATTGCCGCATTTCCCCTATGCAAAAAGAATCTCTCCGATCGATCCACCGCTCGTCCCCATCACCATTAACGCTGTGCTGTCTGGGTAGTCGTCCCTGGCGTTCGGCTCGTCTGGATGATGGACGCTCAAATACTCACTGTCTCCCTTGTACTCGCGCTCCAGTTTGATCGTCTGTTCTTCGAACGCCGCGACCAACGGATGATCGACCGGGTAACTGAATCGCATCGGATCGCCGACCTCACGGTAGATCGCCTGCTCCCACTTCGTGTACATATCATGCTTCAATTGAAGCGTGAACTTCACGATGCTTTTATTCCTGACGGGAAGGCCTGAATGAGACCGCAGGAACTCTATCGGGAAGTCGCCTGAACCCATAGAGTCACCGCGGACGCCGACTATGAGGTTGAGTAGTCGAACGGCTCTTCGTAGCGTGCCTTGGGATAAGCGAACCAATCAAGAATGTCGTTCTGGTCGCTTTCAATCGTCGTGATGGTCTGATCGCTCACCTACCCCAATCGAGCCCTAAGAAAAGCGTCTCGAACGGCACGATTATATCCCCTCCGCGGCCACAAGATAATAGCCGCTCGCGGGAAACGAAGTTCCCTTCCTCAATGGTGTCCTCCAGATAGTAATTTCTGCGAATTTCAGAGTTCTGGTATCCCTTCTTTCGTACTTCGCGTTCGAACGATTTCTCATAGTCAAGGTTGCGCGAATCGCAGTCCGCTCGAACGCCTTGCGGTGGTCCTCAATGACGCGATCAACGTCTACCTTCAAGCTGGATGTTTCTGGGGGTTCTCCGTCGCAAGCCCGTTTGAAATCACAAAGTCGGGTGCACCCGACACTTGCAGATCATGAGAGCCTGGTGGGGAAAGGCAATGGGAATGTTTGCAGTGAACCCAAAAAACTTGAAATGGATGAGCTAGCCGCATTTCGGGAGTGTCATGAGCGCAATTTGCGACTTGAACAAGAGCGGATTCCACAAAGTTATGTCGATAATACTCTGCCTGGGATCTGCGAAGTTCGGTGATTAATGATATACAACCTCTCATTTGTGTTTTGTGGATATTACCAATTGATGGCTTAAGTCGACTCACCTACCTTAAACCGGCCACCGCCACAAGATCCGCACCACCCAGTGATCGCTGCGGCTGGCCGCAAGTAGCGCATAGAGTCAGTACTCGGACCGGCTTTTTGGAATTCCATTCGGTCGATGTCATCGAAGCAGCTAGTCCGACACCTACCTAACCTCGCACTGAAGGTGTCAGATAACGCCCATCTGCACGATATCGAACACGTGTCCCTTCACCCTATTACCCCCCAATTTCGAAGCACCACAATGCTTTCGAAAATATAAGGATTTGGTAACTTCAGAGCTATTTGACAACAGCTCTGTTTCTATCGATATGGCATTTCTTCGAAACCATCCTGTCGCGCTTCTTACAGTCGGAGCTCTTTTAATCACCATCGCGCTCTTTGGAACTGACCTTTTGCGGTTTTGGACGCCGTTCACGGCGCTATGGCGAAGGTTTTTCGGAATGAGCCGTGTGCGGGTGGGTTTGTTTGTAATTGGCGCGTGCTCTTTTATTGCAGGTCTACGCGGTGCATACCTAGTAGCAGTCGGATCACCCGGGGGTGAAGTAACGATTTTTGAAAAAGACGGCGAAGGTCCACTTGATAAAGTGCCGAAAGCACTCGTCGAAGTATTACGCGATGCATGGGACGCTTTCTCAGAGCAGTCAAACTGGCCAGTTGCACGAACGATGGGTGAAGTAAGCCTGGCTGCCTACCTCCCGCCCGTTGAAGCAGAAGTGCGATTCAAACAACTGGGTTACGAGAAAGTGAGCGTTATCTCCGACGGCTCTCTACTCGGCTATATTCTCACAGTAAGCGATGCAGCAGTTATTGTGTTTCGTGGGACAGATGACCCGGGCGACTGGGTAGTCAACTTAGATACACGCGGTTCAGAAACAAGAAACGGCGTTGCCCATCGCGGGTTCTTTGAAGCTTATCTGAAACTCGATAAGCAGATAAACGCGATACTCGCCGGGACATCGCCAAAGCACATTTGGATAACGGGCCATAGTCTTGGTGGAGCACTTGCCGTGATGTGCGCTTATGAGCTAGGCGAGAAATACAAGATGACGATCGATGGTCTGATCACCTTCGGTCAGCCAATGGTAGCTCGGCCTATGCTGACTTCCAAAATTGAAGACCTCCTCCCCGCTCGATACGTTCACTTTGTAAATGAACGAGATATCGTAACAAGAATTCCTCCTGGGTACTCTCACTGCGGCGAGCTGGTTCATTACGTGGGAGATAAGGTCCGAAGATCAAAGCGTGAGAAAGTGTACGGTGCAGCCCCTTCACAGCAAATTGAAATGGCCCGCACACCTTACGATGAGTCAATAGAGCCGATTAGTGAGCATGAATTTGCAGCACTAAAACGCAAGATTAGAGAAGAACAATCGCAACCCGATTTTGGCCCGAACGGTGAGGTACTCTACAGAGGAAATTCACCGTTTATTCAAGACCATGATATGGCGACCTACCTTGAACGTTTACGTTGACTATTAGTCCAACCGCTTTCAGGAAATAAGCCAGGACAGTATCTCGACGAAATACGAAGTTCTCAATCGGCCACCGCCACAAGATCCGCACCATCCAGCGATCGCTGCGGCTGGCCGCAAGTGACGGATGGAAAACGATTGCTATGAAATCGATGGGCGCTAAAATTAAGGAATCGCAGAGCCTTTTTAGCCTAATTGCCACAAGTATTCTCGAGTATTTCACCGAAGCACGTTGCAGGCTGCAAGGCGTGTTGGCTTCGGATCAGATTTACTTGCAAAGCCCTTCCGAAAGCAGCGCTACTTGGCTATATAGCGGCTCGCGACTACGGTCCTTTTCGATTAATAACCGTTACACCTGGCAAGTTCCCTTTGAATCACCGATTGTAAGCGCAGCTCTTCGGCCTCTTGATTTAAAAACCAATCGGTTGACCAGATGCGATGCAACCGCCATCCACGTGATGTAATCACTTCCTCACGCAATCGATCTCGATCGCGAGCAGATTTGGAAGAATGATAGGTTGCGCCGTCACACTCGATGCCCAACAAGAATTCATGGCACGAATTTGGTATGAGAACTCCTAAATCAACAAAATAGCCGGCCACACCAACTTGAGGCACGACTTTCAGCCCTAATTGTTCAACAACGCGCGCTACGGAAATCTCGAATGGAGAATCAGGTTCGCGACCTGTTGCCGATCCACGATCAACGAGGAGACCGGACATGGCATAATGCAGATAATCTTTCATGGCGTTGACGCCACGGCTTTTGTCAGGTCCGCCCTTAATTTGTTCAGGCGTCATGGAAGAGAACACTTCTATCCGACGTTTGGCACGAGTTACAAGAACGTTGAGACGTCGCCATCCATCTGCACCCGTCATGGGGCCAAAACGGTTCATCACAATATGTGTTGCTGGATCAGGACCATACGTGTACGAAATAAAAATCACATCACGTTCATCGCCTTGCACATTTTCTAGGCTTTTCACAAACAACTTGTCACGATGCCCGGAAAGCCGATCAAGCGCCAGTCGGGCCTCACTATTTTCCGATGCAATTGCATCGAGCCTGTCACGAATGGCTTCGGCTTGCTTGGCATTAAAGGCGGCTACTCCAAGGGTTTCATCCGGCCATTCGATGGCATGCCGAACAATGGCCTGTGCCACATAATCAGCTTCGATTGGATTGCAGCCGCCTACGAACGACGAGTTTTCGACATTGTGAAAAAGAATTCCAAGACGTCCCGAAGCTAGTGTGGGGGATGGAAAAACCACGAGGTCACCGTCATAGAATTTTTCATTGGAAAAAGCGATGAGACTCTCGTGTTGGCTCCGATAATGCCAACGAAGACGTCGGCGGTGAGGAAATGCCTTCAGCGAAACTTCCAAGATTGATTCAGAGTCGTCAAGAAAAGTCGAATCCTCATTTTCGTCTGTTTCTGATATACGATCAAAAAACGATGTTGGCGGCAGCTGTTTGGGATCGCCGACAATAACAATTTGCTTCGCTCGGATTAGCGTCCCCAGCGCATCCTCCGGCTTAATTTGGGATGCCTCATCCATTACCACTAAGTCGAAGTTGAGATGTCCCGCCGGCAAGTATTGTGCTATCGAAAGAGGACTCATCATCCAACAGGGCTTAAGCCCCTGCACTGCATGCCCTGCACGTTGTATCAAGTCGCGGATGCGGCAATGTCGCCGCTGCTTACCGACTTCGTGGCGAATTAGGCCCAACTCTGTCAGTTCGGCGATGCGTCCGGTGGAATTTCCCAGCGGTATTTCGCGTCGAGAGGCCCGCTCGGCAACTGTTTGCTGATTGAATTCGATCAGCTGGCGATCAAGTTGTTGAAACTCACTCCGAATATGTTCTGCAGCATGGCGGGAGAAATTTGATAATGACTCATGAGCCTGAAAGCTTTCGGTGGCTAGTTGCTCGTGAAGTGTCAGATCAAAACAATCTGACGCCCCATCAGCGCCGAGGTCGCCATTATGAATTGCTGTAGCAAAGTCCTCCACGCCCAATGCGCGACAGCGGTCGAGCGCGCGACAAAAGCCTGCCCATGGAGGCAAGTGTGGCAGGTTGCGTTCTAAACTCTGTAGCCTCTCGCAGAGCGCGACATCGGCTGCCGGACCAGGCAGCATAAGCCAATTTGTGTTAAGCGTTCCAAAGGCCGCCAGCCTATTTCGACTATCATCCCAAGACGACAAGAGCTTCTGCAAATGTGTAAAATGTTGGGTAAATGTCTGCAATTCATGGGTTGTATTGTCGGCCGCAATACGTTGAATTGTATCCGTGAAGAGTCCAAGCTCATGCAGTGCTAATATCCATTGAGCTGTAGCAGCAAGAATATCCGCCTTAGTATCAACGCCAGCAAAGTGTTGAGGAAATGCTGTACAATAAATTGTGTGGTGTTGCAATTTATCCGCACGGTCAAGTGCACCAATAACATCGGCAGCGTAACCGCAAAGTTGCTCTAGTGTAAAAGAGTCAGCCATGGAAAATGAACTACGCAAGGTATTAAGCCGATCCAACACGTGAGCGAGCTCCACCAAGTAAGCTTGCATTGTTGAAAGAGGAGCTATTTCAACGGAATCCTTATTCAAGCTAAGAGCAGCCAGCACGCCTGTCTGTGCCAACTCGCGGCGTAAATCCTTTCCTGCGGCGATCAAATCTGATGGCACAGGAGCCGTTGAGTCGTTCCAGCGGCTATTAACCAGTTTGATTGCCTGCTGAAATCCGATGCCTGCTTTTTTTGCGGTGTGGACCCAATTAAGGCTAACTTCAATTGACTTCCAATCAGTTTCAAGACCTTGAAAGGCCTGGCTGAAATATCGCGTTAGTTCATTATCCTTGACAAACTCCTGAGACTCTCGCTGAAATTGCCGGAGTTCTTTCAATACCGAAATCCATTTCACGATACGATTTTTTCGCGGTGCGGGCTTGGCGAAGAGGTCCAGCTGTTTTCGTGCGCGCCGGTACTGAGTATGAAAGAATCGGGTCCACGAGGATCCGTGCACTTGAAATATATCGACAAGGTTTTCAAGGCTGTCCGCTTCGGGGCATTTCATTAAATAGAAATATTCGTCAAGCTTATTCTTTTCCTGCTGAAGAGTCACACTCGTCTTCCGCCCGCGTTGAAATGCGGCTATTGCTCCCGCAAGAAAATAAGGTTCGATCAATAAGTTCGGAGGCGATACAGCGGGATGAGATACCAAACGATACTTAAGCAATACCTCTTCAAAACCGCGCAGTGTCTGAACTTCGCCAAAGCCTAATTTTGTTACAGCACCCACTAACGAATCAAAGACTCGAAATGCTTGAATTGCCGTTTCCAGTTGAGAGCGAAGTCCGCGAACTGCCGCTAGAGTGAGCAGCCATAGCGGCTTTGGAATAGATTTTTCAATCAGGATACATACATCGGTTGCATTCTTTCCAATGTGAGCAAGCTCACCAATAATCAGTTGCGAAGCGTTTTGCAAAACTTGTTGGGTTTCCGATACTTCTTTAGCCGCCGCCACGGCGGTTTTACATTGATCGATGTTTTCGAGAAATGGCAACAAACTACGATCGAGATTGGCCGGAACCATAAGCTTATTCAACAATTCTGGCGCCAGTTGTCCTGCTAGTAAGATCCAGGATCGAAGGTCACCGCCAAATCGTGACTGCAGGCCAGCCGTGCTATCGACGATCTCGTTAGCCACTCGGAGAAGTTGGCTGATCTGATCGGCAACCACACGATGTCCCATTGGAGGCAACTGATTGGCCATAAATCCGCACCAAGGGCTCTCTTTTGGCGCGCCCAACTCTTTAGTGTGGGCAGCCAACTCATTTAAAACAGCTTTTGCATCTTCGAACTGTGATTCGCTGATTGAAGTGTTAAGAACGAGACCAGTTAATGCTTTTACTCCCCGCGACCGCAACTCAGTAATTCGCCAAAACACCTCATACAAGGGCTTTCCGTGGGGGCCAGTTGGTAAACGGCAAGCGGCGAGATATCTCTGCAGCTTGTATTTTTGTGCGCTGATGCGCGAGTGTAGCGATGTGATATTTCGAGACGTAGTGATTTCGGTGTTCAATCGACGACCGAGGTCAGCAAATACATCCCTCGGATTCGCAGCGTCGCTATGTAAGGCGAGGCAAAAAGTACCTAGACCGACCTTTTCAAGATTCCCACGAACTACTTCGAGAGCAGCCAGTTTCTCGGCAACGAAAAGGACACTTTTGCCCTGGCTCAGAGCATTCGCGATCGCATTGGTAATTGTTTGCGACTTTCCCGTCCCTGGCGGACCCTCAATTACAAGACTTCGACCCTCGGCAATATCACACAGAGCAGAGTGCTGAGAACTGTCCGCGTCCTTGACAAGGACAATATCCCCTGCCGTGGGATGGTCGTCGATATCGTAGTCTTTGCCATAAAATTCAGGAACCTCATCCAGCTGGCTTCCTTCGACCACCGCACGCACAAGTGGATGATTGTTGGGTGAACTTTCGCCTTGCCACCGTGTTGAATCGAGATCCAAATACATGAGTAGTTTACGAAATGAAAAGAAACCAATGAGCGCTTCGCGCTTGATTTTCCAATCGGTCTTGTTGACAATTGCCGACGCAACAAGCGAGAAGTATGCCTCCGGCAGAAGCAATTTTTCGTCTTCATCAGGCCGATACTCTGGTAGCACAATTCCAAAATCGTTTTCGATTCGCCTTGCAAGGCTAAGATTTTGCTGAATATCTTCACCGCTATAAGAAATCGTAACTTGGTACTTATTGGCTCGCCCGTCGAACGTACGATTCAAACGTACCGGAATCAGAATCAATGGCGATAGGAAAACTCTTTCAGAGTCTTCGCGTTCACGCCATTCCAGCATGCCTAGTGCTAGAAATAGATAATTGACTCCGGTCTCTTCGATCGCAGCATTTGCCTCCTGGCGCAAATGTGTTAGCACCCGATCCAGCCGCGTCTCAGTCAGGTCCGTTTGAAGCTTGTCATCCACATGACGCCTGAAGTTAGGCGAATCGTCGGACGGCGGGGCGGGTAGTTCATGGGTATTGCCATTGCCGTTAGTATTTGACGCAGTAGTAGCAATGTCGCTTGTTGCCGGCGTCTCTGTTGATTCCTCTGCCGGAAGGAATCCAAACGGCTTTTCCTTGACAACAAGTCGATCAAAGATCTCGTTGGGAAGTTCGTCAACAATCTGAATCGTGCGTGTCGCACTCTTACGATAGTTTAATAGCCGATTGGTGTTCGATAAATCCAATAACCTTTGACGAAATCGATCGAGTTCCGCGCTAACGTCGACGGAAGCAGAGCCTCTCGGCGGTTGCACATAATTATTCATTAATACCCCCCCCTTTTTGTGGCAAGAAGAACCGCAGGTAGTATAGCCTACCAAGGCTGTTTACCAGGAGGGTTAATAATCTATGCCCTTCGAATTGCACCCATTATGGTCTACTGAAAATCGTCGAAATTGCTTTTTGACACTTAGCTATGCATCAGCAGTCAGTAAATACAAAGCGATAAGACTTTCTGAGGTAGAACCGGCAAAACCAGGTCGTGATATTGACCTCGTACGACCCGCAGGTAATCGATGTCAGCGATTGGGCACATGCCAACGGTAGATAAGCAAAGCAAAGTCGGTTTCAAATCCAACATTCTGTATGTGTTCATTCATCAAAAAAAATTGCGCCGTGGTTATAAATCCCTGACACGCAAGATGATTTATTCATCGATACGCCATCTGCTTCTTTTATGCCCTTCAAAACTCAGTAAAAAACCAAGGAAAGGCCATCTGGCAGATGCATTTTGCGTGCGATAATCACGAAAAAAGAAAATAATTGATCTTCTCCTTCTGACCTGATAGCATCCCCTATTTGAGAGGGCAACGGATATTGATTGCATAATGTTTTCAGTGATTCTGGACCGTCCGAAGGCAGGCGGAAGGTAGATGGCAGAAAACTCGCGCGGGGAAAATTTACTAACGAGTGCGTTTCGCAAAATAAGCTCCGTTGTGACAACGACGGCAGCACTTCTTGCACAGTTGCCGACTTCTGCAGCACAAGGAGAGCCATTATCCAGGCTAATCAATCAGGCTCGCACAGCTACGGCATGCTCTGTTGCGGAGCGATCTGCAGAAAAGCGCCCGACTCAACTCGTCCTGAAGTCAAGTGCTCAGAAAGGTTCCATCTTTTTAGTCGGGCATCGATCGCACTCATCTCATCGATCCCATAGCTCGCATGTTTCGGGTAGCTATGTCCGTTCGCATAGTTCTCATCGCTCCCACACTTCTCACTACTCTGGGTCTGGTTTTTCAATCCCATCTGCACCCTCCACTTCCACTAGATCATCAGATGGTGCCTTGCGCCGCTTGCCAAATGAGATTCGTTCGCCGTCTAGATTTGACCAGTTAATGAGCGATCCTGAACTTCCAGAACTACCCACCAAAGAACAAGAAAGGACCGTGCCCAAAATAGCAGAGCAGCCGATTCCTAAAAACGAGGTGGTAAATGATCTTCCAAAGATTGACTACAACGATCCCGCTCAACGATTCCAGCTATTGAGTCTTGCTCGCTTCAAAAAAACAATCCAAGCAAGAGTAATTGATCTTAAGACACAGGAGCAACTTAAAGTTACAGAAGGTGAAATGCTTGCCGACTCAGGATATCAAATTGCTCGAATTGATATGGCAAAATCGACCATTTATCTTCGCGGTCCCCATCTGGATACAGTGGCACTTCGTTTAGTTAAGCGTTCAGCATATTAGAGGACCACAATATCTCTATTTCACGTTATGTCATTAATTAATCACCCACAGATTACCATTAGCTTCGATCCGAACATTTGTCGGCTGAATGCGATTAAGAAAGCAGCCTACAAATTTGGCGACCGTTGCTATATAGACATTGTTGCGCCAGATCCTAGACGAATCGACGTAACGCTCACATCAAAAAACGCAACCTGTAATTTCGACTTGATTGTAAATGAATTGAAGAACGAAGTGCTCGATCAGGAGTTGCGGGAAGTTGTTCGAGAAGAGACGGCGGGTATTCAAAGTCTACTGCTAGCGCAGGCGTTCTCCGCAACTAATCTGATTGACCCGACGGGTGAAACCGCCGACTTCAGAGAAGATGTGTTGCAAATCAGTTCTGCCAATGGAATGATCCGAGAATCGCAATCGTCGAGCCATTGAAAAAGGGCAGATGGTAATCCGATGCCAGCCACAATTACATTGCCTGTCTTGAACAATCGATTCAGTTCTCCAAGTGAGTATTCGTCGAACGTCGCTGATGGCTACTGCCTGTTGCCATTTCGTTTCATTCAGCTCGATCAATCAAAATATGTTGCTACCAATTATGCCGGAGAATATACGATTGTTTCCAGATTTGAATTGCAGCAACTAGCCAAACATCAGTTAATACTTAACTCCGATTTATATGATGAATTGAAGTCGAAACACTTTCTGATTGATAGCGATTCATCTGTCGGCATCGACCTGCTTACTACCAAATATCGCACGAAGCAATCGCTGCTTGCGCAGTTCACGAGCTTATTCATGTTCGTCGTCACACTAAGATGCGACCATAGCTGCCCTTACTGTCAAGTATCACGGCAGTCGACCAATCGACATGCCTATGATATGACTCGGGGGCATGCGGATTTGGCAATCGACTTCATGTTTCGTAGTCCCTCCTCTGTCATTAAGGTTGAATTTCAGGGAGGTGAACCGCTTCTGAATTTCGAGTTAATTAAGTATGTCGTGGAAAAAATAGAAGAGCGAAACATTAAGGAACTGCGTCAAATTCAATTTGTCGTTGCGACGAATTTGGTATTCTTGTCCGAAGAAATTTTAGAGTTCAGTAAAGCGCATGACATATTCTTTTCTACTAGCCTCGATGGCCCGCGAGAACTTCACAACTGTAACCGCCCTCGTCCTGGAGGCGATAGCTATGAATTAACGGTTCAAGGTATTAATCGTGAGCGAGAATACCTCGGATCAGATCATATTGCAGCGTTAATGACGACGACCAAAGCTAGTCTCAGCAAGCCTCAGCAAATTATCGATGAGTATCGTCGCCAAGGATTTAGCTCAATCTTCTTGCGTTCGATCAGTCCCTATGGATTTGCTGTGAAGAGTGGAGCAGCCACACGTTACGATGTCGAGCGATGGCTTGATTTTTATCGAGAA
>CAZIGP010000004.1:0-1143 GCA_964538425.1 uncultured Pirellulales bacterium
GCTCCGATTCGTCGAGTTTCCCTACACGTGGGAAGTACAGCGGCGGAACAAAGCCTTTGATCAAGGTCGTCGCTCTGCCGAGCGAGTAGATGCCCGCGTCATTAGCATTGGTAATCTCACACTTGGCGGCACCGGCAAAACGCCGCTCGTCGTATGGCTGGCCGAATGGTTTCGTAGTCGAAACGTTCAAGTCGTTATTGTTAGTCGAGGATACAAGGCATCGACCGGAAAGCTGAATGATGAAGGGCGGGAATTGTCCGAAAAGCTTCCCGGAGTGCCACACCTGCAAAATATCGACCGTGTAGCAGCCGCCCGCGCAGCAGTGAAAGATTGCAACGCCGATTTGATTTTGCTCGATGATGGTTTTCAGCATCGCCGCTTAGCAAGAGATCTAGACATCGTCCTCGTCGATGCCTTGGAGCCATTTGGATTTAATCACGTTTTTCCTCGCGGCACGTTGCGAGAACCTCTATCTGGACTCGCGCGGGCACAAATCGCCATCCTCACGCGAGCCGATATGATAAGTGATCTGGAACGCTTGCAAATTCGTAGAGTCGTTCAGCAATACGCACCAGGCATTGCCTGGGCTGCTTGTCGTCATGCACCTCAGTCGTTGCTCAGTTCCACCGGTTCGGTCGAACCCATTTCCATTCTAACCAATCAGCGTGTGGCAGCCTTCTGCGGCATCGGCAATCCGGCAGGCTTTCGACGTACTTTGGCCCAGTGCGGCTGTGAGGTGATTGAATGGCGAGAATTTCCCGATCACCATTTGTACTCTTCGGCCGACATCGACAAATTGGCCGCGTGGGCGACAGCAAGCACCGCCTCCATCATCGTTTGTACTCACAAAGACCTGGTCAAAGTCGCCACCGATTCCCTCGGCGGAAAAAAACTACGCGCCGTCTGCGTGGGAATGGAATTTACGGAAGGGCTCGGTGAAATTGAGCAGCACTTAAATCGTATTTGCCAACCACACAGCTAAAAATTCTCAAGCCAAAAATGACCCGCGATAAAATGCAGTATCGGTATCGAGAATTTCATCGATGAGCGTAGCATCCGGCTGCCACGTCTTGCGATTTCGATCACTGGTGTATCCTTGCGCCGTAACGATCTCAAAAGCTGCGTCAACTTCATCAATCTCTT
>CAZIGP010000004.1:1153-16771 GCA_964538425.1 uncultured Pirellulales bacterium
GACAGGAGCTTTATGGGTGGTGTCCTCATAAGCCTTGATCGTCTTAAACCGCGTGCCATCGGCGTTAAACATTTCCACTCTACCGAGAGCGTTTCTTCCGCTACCCACAATGATTTCAGGCGTGCTACTCCCTCGCACATTCCCTACCGCCACAAACACACCGGTGCGTTGGTTGGAGCTAAACGGAGTAATTTCAAGCAACCTCGGTGCCAAGCCGGTGGTAACAAAGGTTGTTAGGTCAAATCCACGAACTCGTGGACTCATGCCCGGGCCATTGCCTACGATAATTTCTGCCTTACCGTCACCAGTCAAATCGCGCGCGGCAACCGATGCTCCCCCTTTGAAAGTGTTGCCGAAGGCCAAGAAAGTTCGCAGCGGGGTGTTGGCAATCGGATCGGGATTGGTAGAGACAATACCGACTCGATTCTTAAACACTTTGACTTCGGCGGCGCGTTCTTGACCGGGCGTGGTAATAATATCGATCCGGCCATCGCCGTTAACATCGCCTGCAGCAACATACACGCCTCCAACATAACTAGCTGGATAGGCCTTGGTGCGGAAGTCGACCAGTTCCTGTCCTTTCAGGTTGAATACTTTAACAACCCCGGTGATTCCAGGACCTGGAGCGGTAATAACCTCCGCCACGCCATCACCGGTTAAATCTGCCAAAGCAACGCGCGCTCCGCCAAAGAAATTATTTCCGTACGGGGCAAATGTCGTGACGGTGATGCCCCCATTTCTCAAATCAATTAATTTCACACGAGTACGCACGTCGCCAATTTCCGACCCCAAAGCTAAAAGATCTTTTGCCGCAGTGGAATACAAGTCGTCACTGATGATCGTGCCAATGCCTTGATCATCTTCAAACAAAACATTGTCAGTACTCGACAAATTGACAAAGAACGTCTCATCATCTTCGAACACTTCATCACTATTCACCACCACTGTGACCGTTTGAGTTAGTGGGTCGCCTGGCATAAAAGTAAGCACAAAATCAGTTAGTGCTTGATAATCGTTACCTGCTAGTTCTGCCGTGCCATCGGCGGTGTTAACAAACACGGTCACCGGCCCCGTGAGGCTATGGGATAGAGTCACGGTGAATATTGCGTTTTGGGTGCCACTTTCGCCTTCGACCACCTGGACGTTATCGATGCTCAACTTTGCGAACTCATCAGTTAGAATGGTTCCTTCACCTTCGTCGTCCAGAAGGTTGCCATTTTCGATGTTGGTAAGCTTAACGAAGAACGTTTCATCGAGTTCAACATCAGTATCGCCTTTAATGAATACCGTAAAAGTTTGCGTCAACGGGTCGCCAGAATTAAAGGTGAGCACCTGGCTGTTCGCCACGTAATCGTCATCCGCAACGGTAGCGGTACCATCCACGGTATCGACATTAATCTTGAGCGGCTTTTCCGGATTTTCCGAAATGGTAATGGTGAACACGGCCATTATTTGGCCGTCATCTCCTTCAGTCACCACTACATCGTCAATAGTGACGTCGGGAAAATCGTCGTTAGAAATCAAACCGATGGCTGTATCGTCAAGAATGGTGGCGTTAACCGGCTCGGAAAGCAGAACCAAAAATTGCTCGTCATCTTCGAAGGTTAAGTCGCCGATAACCAATACCGTGAACGTCTGTGTCAGTGGATCACCTGGCAAGAAGGTGATAACGAGATCGCTCACTTCCTCGTAATCATTGTCCGAAAGCATTGCGGTACCATCCTGAGTGTTTACCGTCACGCTGACTGGCAAAACTTGGGCGTGCGAAAGTGTGACTGTAAAAGTCATAACCTGCGTACCGGCATGCCCCTCTTCAATCTCGACGTCATCGATGCTTAAAGTAGGCACATTGACTTGAATGACATCCGAAAATTCCGAAGTTTCAAGCAGCGTCGATAACGCATCCATTCGAGTCGCCGTAGATGTGATGAATTCGTTATCCGCCACGATGTCGGGCGTTTGGAAGTCGATAGTTGCATCTCCCGCGGCGTCCGTAGTGACATCGACAAAGCCGACATAGACCTTGCCAGAAGCATGCGTCGAGATGTCGGTCGTCGAGAAAAACTCAATACGAAATTTCGTATCCGGTGTGCTATTCAGCGTACCGGTGATCTTGGTGCCGGTGCCATCGGCCGTTGCAACCTCTAGCACAGGAAAATTTTGTAAAGAATTTGGGCCCGTGTCGGCATCGCCATCGTCGTTTGGCGTCGAACCGTCATCGTCCAGATCAATGCCCGGCCCATAATTTGAAAAGATGGAATTACGAATGAACACGTTCAACTGCCCCGGATCGCCGGGAAGGACGTAGACACGAATTCCCGCCGCTTCTGTAAAGCCTGAAGGGGTACCCGTCGACGGGCTAGCTCCGTTAAACGCCACAATGTTCTCTTGAACCACGTTCTCACCGCTGCGCAGCAAAATGCCGACCGCCAAATTCCCCAGGTCCAAAAGTCCCGTAGGGTCTGTTCCGATCAGGTTCTTTTGAATGATGGCCGATGCAGTGGTGTCGACGAGTGCGCCGATCGTATTGCCAGAGATCACATTGCCGCGGTTCGCGGTTGGCCCCCCGACGATGTACGTAGAGTCGGTTCGAATGATGTAAAAACCCCGTTCGTTGCCCAAAATCTTGGTACCAGAGATGTCGGTACCGATCAGGTTTCCTTCAATTCTGGCAGTAAATGGGGTCAGAGTGTCATTGCTAAGATAAGCAAATTGGTTTCCCGAAATCAGGTTTCTTGCTGCTGGCGTCGTTCCCCCAATAATATGCGTGCCACCCGGCGGAAGCGGTATCGGTGCCGGAGGCGTGACAATGGTCTGAATGCCGTTCGAGTCGTGGCTGAAAATGCGAGTACCGGAAATATCGGTCCCGATAAAATTGCCTTCGAGTCGCACATCCGCTAAATCCAACACACTGATCTTACTGACCTGAATGCCAGAGTTACCGTGATTAATTGCCAAGCCGCGCACCACGATCTCGTTCGGGCCAAAGGCAAGCAATCGCAAGAAATTAGTATTCGATCCGCCATCGAGCTCCACGCGCAAAATGGTATTGAGCCCCTCTCCAACAGCGTTGGTGTTTTCCTGCGCTTTCAATGCGCTGTAGCCGTCAATCGTTACCTGTGCTTTCACATCCAGCACATCCTCCAATTGAATCGAATACCAGCTGTGCTGCCAATCCGGATCGATGTCATTAATATCGCCGTCATCAATGGTGTTGGTTGTACCGATGGTTCCTGTAAGCTGTCCCGCAATGCCGTCATCTTGGTAATAGAAATGTCTTGGATCAGCGAATAGAAAATTAAACTTAATTGTGTCAGTCGCGTCGGCCGGATTCGACGGCGTAATCTGCAATAGCTGTGCGCCATTCGTCAAACCCGCCGGCGTCAAGCTGCCATCGGCGAGCATCAGCGCTTCGCGGAGGCTGAGAAATTCATCTTCAACGTCTACAACGTCTTCCGTGGTGTTGACAGTATAAGTCATCGCCAACATGCGGCGGCCTTCTAATTGCTCCAGCAAAGGACGGAACGATTTAGTCTTACGAGATATATGGCGGCGGCGAGAAAACAAACGTCGTTTGAATGAAGTCATCATGGTGGTGCAATCAGAGTTCCTTGAAGTCAAAGACCAAACTAAGTCCCCCATTCTAGTTATGGCCAAACTCGAAGCAAGCTTTGGAAGAGGGGGTTAATAAGCAGAAAGCTGGGTAAGGAAACAGAATGTGAAGAAACCAAGAGAAATGAGATAAGCCACATGACCCGAGAACAACTCGATTTCTCGGGGAATTTCCGATTTTTCCTCGCCTTCTATCCGGATTTCCACGGCCACGAGAACATATCGGTTGCCTCTGTTTTGTAGGAAATTTCGGCGATGATTCGAGGTCTATCGGCGGGCGTTTAATTCTTGATCGCTCGCGGCTTGTCCCAATAGAGCAACCAAGTGCTAAGTTCAGAGAAATGCGCTAAGATGATTTTATGGAAAACAAAATCTTCCCTTTTCGATGGATCGGCTCACCAATTTTCGTGTTGCTGTGGTTCGCCAGTGTCGGCAACATCTGCGCGATCGATCAAGTGTACGCAGTGAAACTGTGTCGAGATTATCTCGCAAGTGAAGACGAAACGGTTCGCAATCAGTTCGCCGTGAAACTCGCTGAGTATCGCGGCGAGATTCAGCCAGTGCTTGATGAACTAAGTCGACAATCGTTCGAACCCGTCAAGACTGGATACTTGCCAGCCCGGCATTTTAGTGTCGAGCCATTGAACAGAAAGCATCCCGAGGATTTGCTTTACTTCACTGTGCCAAAAAGTTATCAACCGCAACAAGCGACAGGATTAATCGTTTTCATGCATGGCGGAGGCAAGACAAGTTCGCGCAAAGCACCACGGGTATTTATGAATTTTCCAGAACCAGGTGATGAAGACAGCAATCAGTTGGGCGACCTATTTGAAGCAACCGGAATGATTGCAGTAGGGCCTTCGGCATTGTGGAACCAGAATTCATCCGCGCGATGGTGTGTTCAAGATTCGGATGAATATCTGAGTGATGTAATTACCGAGTGCAAGACCCGATTCAATATCGATCCCGACCGTGTATTTTTGGTAGGACATTCGATGGGAGGATTCGGGGCCTATCATCATGCGCAGCGACAACCCGATCGGTTTGCAGCCGTGATCGTGAGCGCCGGTTCGTGGTCGTCGGCTTATCTGCCGATGTTGCGCGGGACACCGCTCTGCATTATTCAAGGTGTAAATGATGCACGGCCAGGAGAACGCTGGCATTACACCGATGTCGAGTACGCACGCTGGACCGATAAGCTGCTTGCAGCGAAGCAAATCGAACATACCTACTTCGAACACGAAGGAAAACATGGGGTGCGTTTTGGCCGAGAGTACCTAGCCAAGTTCCTTCAAATGTCGCAGCATTTTCGTCGCGATGTGTGCTACCCACATGTCGCGCTAGCGTCTCCCGTGGGCTACAGCCGGACATGCAGTTTTCCTGTGAAGCACAACCGTTGGTTAACTCTCCACGAAGTGACCAAGGGCGAAATCGATTTTGACGAATTGTTCACCAACGGCTCAAAAGATTTTGCCAAGTGGCGATTAGATCATCGCATGAGTAAACAACCTGGCGCGGCCATCGATGCCGTAAACCAAGGAAACAACTCGATCACAGTAACAGCCCAAAACGTGAAGCGGTTCACCTTGTGGCTGCATCCCCAAATGGTCGATTTCGCGAAACCGGTGACATTGCTAGTCAACGGCAAAACACGTTTTAAAGACAAGGTGACACCGTCGTTGCTGACGGCACTAGAATCTTACCAGCGGCGCACAGATTGGGGATTAGTATATCCCGCAAAGATCGAAGTAATCGACGAATAATGCCCTTCCATCCGGGGTTTTCCTTAACTGGTTAGTTAATAGCCGTAAAGCTACAAACTTCTTCCGATGCACTTTATTTTCGATGCCGCCACAACCACCATCTCGCTTTAAACGCCCAATGCCGGTTGCGGCGACGGTGGAATCCAGGGCTGTGGCGAACGGTGAAAATCACTTCTTGCATAAGCCGCTTCGCTTCTTCATGCGAATGGTCTTCACCTAAAAGCAGAGCATAGTGGTATGTGCCTTCAGGATGCCCAGGGTAATAACGCAGCATGGTTTGATAAACTTCTGCCGCCTGCGAATGATTTCCAAGAAATTGCTGCGACTGAGCAAGCCGAAGATATGCCATACCATAATCGTGTTCTGGCTTTCGAGAGTGAACCTGTTCCAGTAGTTCAGCCGCTTGCTGGTAACGCTTCTGCGAAAAATGGCAGCAAGCCAAATGGTATTTTGCATCGAGTGATTCAGTATCCTTTTCCGCAGCTTTCTCAAACCACGGCTGTGCTTTACTAATGCGACCTTGAGAAAGATAAATCACGCCAAGTTGGTTCATGTGATACGGCCTATCGAGATGCACGATCTTACGTTCAAGCTCTTCAATATCGCGCTTGCGAGTGCGTATTCGCCGCCAAAAGTGATTTACATCGGCAGCCACGCCTTGAATCAATCCTGGCGCAACATAAGCGGTCAAAAACAAAAGTGGCAAGGCCAATGAAGAAACCAATCCCAAAACAGGTTCAACAACCATCGCCAACGAGTCAGGCAATGCACCAATACCAACCAAAATCCACAAGCTGGCCAGCACTGCAATCGTGATCAGAATGATCCGCGTCATGCTGAACAATATAACGGGAAGGATTAGCAAAAACAGCTAGTCTTGCTACTGCAAGACGATCGCCTAGGATAGGCTAGATAGATATTGATTTGTGTAATAGCGGAAGAGTTTGCAACTCTATTTTATTGCTTTTAATCTTTCCCCTTCATTTTCAACTTCATCAGCTCTTCGCTCTTGGCCCGCGATTGTTTCACAGGTTTTAATGAACAAACAAGACTTGGAAGGCGAGTCGTGTCCGCGCGTTTTGCCTTTAGGCTCTTAGAACCGCGCACCTTGATCCACTAAAAACGTTCCATTGTTCGCCACCGGCAGTTGAGGCATCCAGCATTGGCCGGCAACCGTGCTGCTGCGAGCATTGTAGCCAGGGTAGAAGGCGACACCGAAAGAAACGTTCCAAGTTTCTTCAGCCGCGCCTTGCAGCCCAGCGCTGGAAGATGGATGCATATATGTGACGGTGCCGTAAATGCTGAGTCGATCGGTGAGCGGCGCTTCGCCAAGCCAGCCGACGATGAAATCGCCTAAGCTGCCAGGGCCTTGGAGGCGGTTGTTTTCCGGCAGACCTAGCCACACCCAAGTATCAGGACCACCTTCGCCCCATTTGTGATGCCAGTAAGCGTTGTACTGATCGACCGACCGCCACACGGTAGCAGGAAATTGCGGACCCAATGTAAATCGTTCTGCTTCCAGGCAGTGCCAAGCGCCCCAAAAACCAACTTCGTTCCACGTGTTGAGTGCGTAGCCAATTTGTACACGAATTTGGCTGAGCGTAGGGCTTACCCCGTCAAGTGCATAGTTGTTGTTGACCATCCAATCTTGAACGACGGAGGCGCTCCACGGCGTAAACTCATTGGCTTTGCGGAACAAACCATAAGTAAAAAAGCCTTGAGTTTGTGCTTCGTCGTTGTTGCCGAGCCCCGGCCTGCCCATCCAGTCGTAAACACCGAAACTGCCCCCGATTTGGCCTCCGATGCCGGTCGCATCGCTCAGCGCGCCCAAGCGCGAGCCGAAGTTCACACCGGTACTAAGTCCCCAATTCGCTGAACCGGGACTAATATCTGGCAGCCCGCGCCAGGAATCATTGCCAATGAAAGCGTACAGACCGTGATTCGGGCAATCATCGCACACTGCGTCCAGATCACAGCCGCAGCGATACGACTCGCAGGTTTCGCATGGTGCAACACAAGAGGGTGGATGATATTCATCCGGCGTCCGGCAATCGAGTGGTTCAACCACCGTCGCGGAAACGAGTTGAATCGGTTGTGGCCCGTCGTATCGTCGGAGCGAAGTTGATTCGCTGCTTGCAGCGCGATCGATGAAGTTACTTTCGCTGGAATTGAACTTCAGCGTGTATTCAATATCTTGCTCGGCCGTCGCAATATTTGAGAGATTGAAAGCAACAACCAAGGCCATCCATGGCTTCGCCAAGGCAGACCAGCGCCCGGCAAGCGCTTGCGCGCAGAAAAATCGCATTGCCCCCTCCGTGGAGCTTGTAGTTTTCTGGCGGAAATCCTGTGCATTGCAAACGCTGCCCCCATGCACTCCGCCGGCATCTTGGATCGGTCTGGTTTCCACGGAATTGCCACTAATTATCACGTGGCGTGTATGCTCGTTTCACGAGGAGTTTTGGCGATAATCGTTAGACTTTGCCCAAGGCGATGGGTCAGGCCGCGATAAACCGCACCACGCAACTCATTTGACACGCTCCGCAGCAAACGTAGCGTTGAATAGTGGAGTGTTTTGTAGATCACGGCATGCGCCGTTTTCCATGTTTTATGTGGTGAATTTGCTACAAGGTTGCCAATATGCGACATCTTTCGACTGCTTTGTTTTTGATTTTGTGTCTGTTTGTGTTTTCGATTGCCTACGGGCAAGCTCACAATGCCGAATTCGTTGGTGCACCAAACGAGAAGGTTGCCGCAGAAATGCAGATTGAGCGGCTGGCTCGGTTTTATCGCATCCAGAATTACGAACTAAATCGAACCGATCGCGCCGAGTACGATCGGCGGGGCGAAGAACTACGACAAAGAATTCATGCTTGGCAAGAATCGGATCGAAATGCCGAACAGGCGCGAGAATTGATCGATTGGCTCAATGCTTCGTTGGGTCAGGAAGGCAATGTTCCAACGCCGCGGGTGGATTTACCGACCGAACCGTTGCCGCTACCGCGCACCAACCAAAACTCAGCCAAACAGTCATTATCTCCCCCTGCACCTGCGGCAGTTCCACTTTCGTCCGAAACTTCACCAGAGGTTTCCTCGGAGTTAGCACCCGAGTTGTCGCATGAATCGGGTACAACACCTATTACAGATCCGAATCTTGCCGAGGACTCTGCACGCTCTCATATCGACTCTTTGCCAACAGAAGAAAAAACAAGTGCTGCCGAGCCGACGGCTCCGAAGTTGTCAGCGACAGAAAATCCAGAAGCCGGCAACACAATTTTGGGTGGCATTCGTTCAACGATCGACGACTTAGTGAAACGTGTCGAGCAGGTCGCGCCAATTTCGCAGTTGCCCGCTTCGGTGCCACCTCCCGTCACTTTACCAGCACTAACCGACGTTCCTGATGCGCCGCCGTTTGTATCGCCGGCGTTCGAACCCAAGCGGATGCCGAAGGTAGACATCAGCGTGCCGAAAATTGGCGGCCTGGCCGAGATGCGTGGTAGCGCTTTGCGGCCCGAAGGTAAAACAACCGCGGATTCGAGTACCGAAGCCACAGTAAATTTCACCGAAATCGCAGCACTAACCCGCAGCTATAACGTATCGCTCGAGCAGCTCGAAACACACCTTTCGAAAGAGACAACCTGGACGGCCGATACGCTGGAACCGCTCGTCGATGAACTGGAAGAGCTGGCTCGACGTCGTGAAGATTTAAAATTATATGAAAACGCTTTATCCGAAGTTGAACGGGCTCAATTAGCCAATCGTGATTCACTGGATGAGGCCATTCGCCTTACAAGTAAGCGAATCGCGGAAGTCCGCAAGAATCTGACGGCAGTCCCCGAAGACAGTTCAACCGATGTTACACGTCGTGACTTAACCCAGCTTGATGGCTTTTCACGTCGATTAGCGAAACTGGCCGAGCAGGGAGAAAAGGAACGCTAGCATTGTCCGGGCGGCGTCCTTTGGAATGCAAAAGTAGCAGTATTTGTGATAGCTAAGAGGCGGAGCGGGAGAACCTAAAAAGAAAGGGAGCACTAAAGACAAGCTTTTGCGTAGCTTTTTTACCTCTCCTTCTCTCCAGGTTGTCTCTTCGATTGACTAGGTGCCTTGGCAATCGGCCTTCGCTTTGTATTACTATTGCTTCTGCATTAGAAACGCTTATGATGATTGTCCTGGGGGAGTTCTACATATTGAGGGGTATGGTCCTGCTTTTCTAGCGGATCGAAGGAGCGAATTATCTTATGGTCCAAACCGATGTCGGTTGGCGTTACGACGTAGACCGCGGTCCCGATTGGGTGTTTGTTCGGCTGCATCCAGACGACGAAAGTGCAGGCAGCACGGCCTCTTTGGCCGATCAAATGTGGTCGGTGTTAGAACAGAGCTTTACTTATCGGTTGGTGCTAGAGCTAGACGAAGTGCCGATCATGCAAAGCTATTTGATCGCACAACTGGTAATGCTGGCCAAGCGCGTTCACTCGCACGGCGGTTTACTGCGGCTGTGTGGGTTATCGCCGGCGAATCAAGAAGTGATTCATCTCTGTCGGCTCGATGGTTGCTTGCCACATTATGGCAATCGCGGCGATGCCGTCATGGGACATCGGCCTTTACAACCACGATAATGAAGAAGAGCAAAGCGAAAGCTTGCAGTAGTAATTTCTCTTTGCTCTTACGCCCAGCAGACTTCCAGATTGTTTTCAACTTGTGTGATGCCTTCCATACGCATCAACATTTCTTGAGCCATTTGCTTTTGATACCAAGAGCTAACTTGGCCGTGCAATCGGACGCGCCCTTCACTGGTTTCAAATCGCAGCTTGCGGCCCTGAACGTAAGGATTGTCTTTTAGCGCGGTGGAAACTTGTTCGTCGAGCATAATCGCCTAATACATTGATATGCGGAAAAAATTACGATAAGCGGTTCATAGCAACCTGCCCAGTCGCTCGCCTATCGCGTTGCCGTAAAAATATCGGCCATCGTGAAGATGAATGTTAAAGCGTAACTACTACGCAGTGCCGCGAATTTAGGAAGCTGGGTAGGGCAGTAGCGAATATGCGGGCAGTGGCGAAAGACCGGGAAAAAACGAGGATGTCAATCGAAACGCATCGTGTTACGTTCCCCGGGCATTTGCCCGTCATTTGGCGGCTTATGCCGCACGAAGGATCGATTTTGCGGAGGTTGCAGTGCGCTTAGGTTGCAAGCGAATCGCAACCTTGTGCAACGTCTCTACAGCAATAGTCCGAGTGCTTTGTAATTGATTGAGATGGCTCAGCAATCGTTCGATCGCTCGCAGGCCGTTAGCAATATCGCTTCGAACCAGCGAACCAACGTCAATGCGAACGTGGCAAATATTCGTTTTTCGGAGCGTTTGCTCGATCGTCCTTTTGATGGTTTGCAGTTGAGCAAAGTAAGGCATCCAACCGCCACCAAGCGTGGCACAAGCGGGAACATACCAAACCCCATATCGCAAAGCTTGCAGACGATGGCTGCCGGCAGATGCAGCACTACGAATGATGGTAATTCCGTGCTTGGCTAGTAAATCAATATCTCGCTGCTGATGAGTGCCGTCCTCCGCGACAGTGGAAACATTCAAGCCACCGCGCCGACACTCTAATAACCGTCCAAGGGTTGTCGAATTCGTTTGATTCTCTGCCATACCACTTGGAACAACTGCAGGCGTGCCACTTAAAGCCAACTCATGATGGTGGCGAGAAATTCGCTCCGTCAACGCATGCCGGCACGGATTCTCGATCATCCAAGTTGCTGCAAGACGTTGCTTTTGGAAGCAACTAAAAATTTCCGTGAGGACCGAATCCATTGCGTCGCTCGATACCGATGAGCTCGAGCCAAGTGAGCCGGTGTCTATCGAAATCGAAATGGATGTACCGTTTGCAGCCATCGACATGAGTCCGTTCTCCACGACTTTGCCAGGCGAAAATATTCCTGCACAAATTGCCTGCCTCAAGGGAGTTTCGGTTTGCCGCGCCGATCGGCTGCACGGAAATCGTTTTGCCTGCCCAGCTCAAATCAGACTAGGCAATTATGGCAAGATTTAACGGGAGGGCAGCGAGTCTATCGCTTCCAGAATTTACGTAGATTTAGCAATAAATTACGCCAACACGGTGGGAAACTGCGACAATCGCACCAAGTCAGCCTGAGTGAGTGCGTAATTGTGTTCAATTCGCAAACCGGCTCGAAGCTCCTCGGCATACAACCCAGGCTCCATGGTAAACACGTCGCCCACTTCTAACGTGTCATCCCAATTGGGATTTAACCGCGGCGATTCGTGCCCGCAGAGCCCAATGCCATGGCCCAGATGATGGTTGAATTTCCACCCCTTGTATCCATCCAGCATTTCATGAGCCAGTTCAAACAGCTTCTGGCAGCGAATGCCTGGCTGAATCATCGCTTCCAGTTGTGAGAAAGTTTGCTCAATCCGCTTCCATGCTTCCAACTGCAAATCGCTAGGCTTGCGGCCAACGACAAAGCTGCGACTCATATCGCTCGAGTAACCACGCAAGGTGACACTTAAATCGAAGATGGCAACTTCACCCGCTTGGCCTGCGCGTCTTCGCGGTGGTCCACCGGGAGAATTAATTTGAAAATCATTTCCCGCTTCGCCAACAACTTCACCCACAGCCTGAGCCACGGTTGCTTGAATACCAGCGAATATTTCCACCTCGGTGATGCCTGGCTTCAGCGCATCAAAAGCATATTGGTAGGCTTGCTCGGTAGCCGCAATGGCGCAGCGCAGCATTGCTAGTTCGTCTTCATCCTTAGTACGGCGAAGCATCCACATGGCAGGCCGCAAGTCTTCGCAAGCGGCAACAGGGCCAAGAATTGCTGGGATTACGCCGTCACTCCCCAGCCGTTTCGAAGAAGACAAATGGGGTCGCAGTTGATCGAGCGAGGCACTCCATTGATCGTCAACCAGCGTACACAATCGGTTCGATTCGTAAGTGAGCACTTTATCGGCGGCAAGTTCCCCTTCGCTGGCAAATGGCACACTCAAGATCGTATCGCCCTGTTGTTGAATGAGCACCAGTGGCGAGAACAACGACCGGCACCAAAAACCGGTAAAATAATAAACGTGCCGAGGATCAGAAATCAGCGCAACGTCAAGTTTGCGCTCGGCCAACACCGCGCGCAATCGATTTTGCCGCGCGCGACAACCAGCAGCCGTCAAACCAGGAACCGTGAGCGAATCCATAGCGAAAGATGCT
Source organism: uncultured Pirellulales bacterium (assembly GCA_964538425.1). GTDB lineage: Bacteria > Planctomycetota > Planctomycetia > Pirellulales > JADZDJ01 > JADZDJ01. The sequence goes on from CAZIGP010000004.1 coordinate 13,740, forward strand.
CCATGCCAGTAATTTTTCTTGATTTGTATCGTGAAGCTGCTTCATACTAACCGCATGGGTGAATGCTGGAAAGCAGCGCCGCGAGAGGAAAATACGGTTCGAATTGAATAACAGTCCAGCAGCTTATGCGGCCACCGGCCGGCTGTTTCGTGAGCGCCGTGGAGAATTTCCCCGCACCAACAAAGCGGAAAGAGCAATTAGCATTCCTAGAATCGCAATCCCTGCCAATAACGGCAGCCAATAAGCCAGCGATTCCCGTTCTTTGGTTTGCAGCATAGAACGATACAATTCATGCGGCGCAAGCACCTGATGGTGAGGATGCTCGAACGTCTCCTGCAACACCGGTTTGACAGGAGCCAAAATTGTTTGGCCAATCGGTGATTCTACCGGCAATGTTTGCCGCAATGCTTGGTAATGAATGAAGGCCGAAACCGGATCCAGCGCATCCACTTCCGCCCGAATCGCTTCGGGATTTGCATTGCCAGGCATCTTCGACCACAGATAGCCTCCGAAGCACGCCGCCACAACGACAATCGCACTTCCCAAAAATACCAAGCCTTTGCGTCGCGTCCAGGTCGATTGCGGACGACCAGCATCGGCGATAACTTCCAAATTTTGCAGGCCGCGCATCGCAGGCACTTCGATCGAGCGCCCACAACCACATTGCAGCGATTGGCCAGCCTGAGCGGAAGAAACCGTTAATTTTTGTCCGCAGCCAGGACAAGGAAGAAGATAGTTCATTGAAACGAAGCAAATCGAAAAAGAAGTAGAATGAACAGAGAATGAGCGGGCAATAATAACTTTGCCAAATACTCAATGCTTCACAAGGCTCAGCAGTTCAATCATATCTACCTGCCGAAAGCTCCACCACCTACCAATTCGGGATTCGGCTAATCTCGGCACCTGCTTACCGCGGTACTGCCATCCCACCTTTAGCCCACCAAGGCAGAGTCGTGCCACCATCCACGGTAAGTGTCGCGCCCGTGATGTAATCGCTCCCCGGCTCGCAGAGAAACACAGCCGCCCGGGCGATTTCTTCCGGTTTGGCCAATCGGCCCCACGGCAGTTTTTTGCTTGCTTTTTCGATGTCCTCCTCGCTGGCAAATTTTCGTTCGCCCGGTGTATCAGTCCAACCAGGGTGGATAATGTTCACGCGAATCTGGTGGTCGACCAGTTCGATCGCCGCCGTGCGACACATCTGGTCGATGGCTGCCTTGGCCATGTTGTAAGCCATGGCCGTCGGAATCGGCAGCACGGCATGTGGCGAGCTGATGCAAAGAAATGCGCCGCCATTTCCTTGCTGAATCATTTGCCGAGTCGCAAAGCGCAGTAAATTGAATGCACCCCACATGGTCACATCCACCGTGCGGCGAAAGCCCTTCATGTCGGCGTCATGAAACAGATGCCGATCGCTATATGCAGCGTTGCTAATCGCAATGTCCAGATGTCCCCACTCATCGACAATGGTTTTTACGACAGATTCCATCGCGTCGTAGTCAGAAACGTCCGCTTTGCAAAGCAATGCCTTACGGCCCATCGCGCGCACCGCGGCAGCGGTTTGCGCGGCACTATCAGGCTCAGTCAAAAAATTGATCGCCACATCCGCGCCAGCCTTTGCCAGCGCCATCGCGATGGCTTGACCAATCCCTTGACCAGCCCCAGTAACCACGGCAGTTTTTCCTGCTAACGACATCTCCGACATAATTTTTAAGCCTCAAGCAAAGTTACCACAAGGAAAATTAAAAAATGGTCGCGGCCGCCGCAAAATTCGTGGCTGCTTTTTGTCGGCTTTAAGTAAACAAACTCCACGCAGAATGAAACAGGGGGGAGCGCCATAAGTTCGCAGCGCTGCTACACGTTCAGCGCCGCTAAAATTCAGCCGCCGCCACTGCCAACCGACATGCAACTGAAAGCCGATCGATTAAAACTCTGCCGCATCCATAACGTCAAAGCTGTCCCATGACAGCAAGCAAACGCAGCAGAAGCAAACACAGCAGAATCGCCCATTCCATCCGCTCCAGCGCATGTCAGCAATGCTAGCGAGGATCGCTCCCCATTCGCAAGTTCTGATAAATTCATAACTTGCATCGATTGGGTTCCACTCCTTTCTGCCTTGACCGGCCGTCGAACGCATCCCTATAATCCCGCCGCTCCAACTTTGGAGTTAAAGTCTCATCTCGTAAGGGTTTTCGTCTTTTCCGTTTGGTTGGTTTTCTCCCCCGTTGCTCGGCAGTGAAAGTGGTGCGATTCCTGGCGCGATGTTTGCATTTGCGTTAGGTGCTTCTCGTCACACATTGCACGACCGACAAGGAGTTCTCATCTGATCGTGCGTTGTTCCGCTCAAACAGTGCGGTATTTATGCCGTGCGCGCAATATTTTGCGCGGCAACGCTACGACTGCGCGCCGTGTAATTCTTGCCGGCATCATCGCAATTCTGTTTGCAGTTTTTGCACCCGCGGCGCAAGCACAAGTCGAACTGCCACAAGTCGATCCAAGATTTCCTGTCGTCGTTAATGCGCAGCATGGCAGCCGCTGGACCGAAGGTGCTTATGAAGTTTGGCTCTTGCGCGGCGAATGTTGCATCGATCAAGGCCATACGCGCACCAAAGCCGGCGAAATGATGCTGTGGATCGATCATACGGGTCCGCAAGGCGGCCCGCAGCATAAAGTCATTGCCTACATGGAAGGTGACGTGGCGCTCGAGCAAATGTCGGCCCCTGTCACTGGCGAAACGATCACCGCTTTCGGCGCTCCCACGCTCGATCCAACACCCGTCGCGCGGCTCGAAGATAAAACCTGGTTCGGCAGGCTCTATTCCATTTCCATGCCCGAAGTGCGAGTTGCCAACAGCGAGCCCGAACCGCATGAAAAGCCGGCCATCTATCACCGCGCCATGGCCCGCCGTTCGCCACGGCCAGATGCCCTCCAGCAGGCGCAATTCGAAACGACAGTTCCCGGCGCAGCTCCCCCGCCGGTCCTCGCCACTCGCACCTGGCAAATCAATCCGCAAGGCAGCGCACCGATTCAGTTTG
>CAZIGP010000004.1:16781-21790 GCA_964538425.1 uncultured Pirellulales bacterium
ACGAAGCCACTCAAGAATACAAGCTCGTGCTAGGTGGCGGCATCAACGTCGTCATCGACGGCCTTAGCTACGTGGAACCAGGCGGAGCCGTCATTAACAAAATCGATGTCTCAGCCGATCGCATGGTCATCTGGTATCGATCGGGTCAAGCAGCCAACGTTGGCGTGCCGGTGGCCCAAAGCGAAGGCGAGCCGCTCGAGCTCTACATGGAAGGCAACATCGTCTTCCGCCAAGGCGATCGCATCGTGCAAGCCAAAGCGATGTACTACAACGCCCAGCTTCGCAACGGTGTGATTCTCGATGCCGAAGTGCTTACTCCCGCGCCACGCATGAAAGGGCTCGTGCGTTTGAAAACCGATGTGCTACGCCAACTCGATCGCGATCATTTTGTCGCCGAACAAGCCAGTGTCACTACCAGCCGGCTCGGTCTGCCCACGTACGAATTCAAATCGGGCACGCTGACGTTGGACGACACACAGCGAGCGTTAGTCGATCCAGTCACCGGAGCACCCGCGCTCGATGAACTGGGCCAGCCCATCTACGACCACAAGCAGCTTGTCACCGGCCGAAACAACGTCGTCATGGTGGAAGGCATCCCAATATTCTATTGGCCGATCTTTGCCGCCGACATTCGCAATCCTCCTCTGTATTTGAAAGGGGCTGCCTATCGAAACGACCGAGTGTTCGGTAACCAGGCACTCATCGATTTGAACCCGTATCAAATCCTAGGCATTCGTAATCCGCCTGAAGGCACCGACTGGGATATCAGTCTCGATTATCTCAGCAAGCGCGGCTTCGGCGCGGGCACCATGTTCCAGTACGACCGCACCGGCATGTTCGACTGGCCCGGAAGGTATCACGGCTTTGTCGACGCTTGGTACATCAACGACCATGGTGTCGATAACTTGGGTTTAGATCGCCGCACGCTGACGTTCCCTTACAGTTTCCGTGGCCGCACCTTGTTCCGGCACCGACAAGAGCTCCCCAACGATTGGCAATTCATTGCTCAAGTCGGCCAAACCAGCGATCGCAACTTCTTAGAGCAATACTACGAACAGGAATGGGATGAACAGTCCGACCAGGTAACACGCCTCGATCTGTATCGCACGTGGAACAACATGTCGCTCGATCTGAGTGTATCCGGGTTGGTCAATCCATTCTTCATGCAAACGCAGAACCTGCCGCGGCTCGATCATTATTGGATCGGCCAGCCGGTGCTCGACGATACGCTCACGTTCTATTCGCACAGTAACCTCGGCTACTTGCGACAAGATCTATTGGATACCCCGACCGATCCGACCGATTTCGAGCAGTTCCATTTCCTGCCTTACGACGCCAACGTCAAAGGCGAGAAGATCGCAACGCGCAACGAAATCGATTGGCCGATCCAACTTGGCCCGGTCAAAATCGTGCCTTACCTGCTCGGCGAAGCCGCACATTGGGGCGAAGACTTAAGCGGCGACGACCTTCAGCGCCTCTACGGCCAGGTCGGTATTCGCAGCAGCGTGCCGTTTTGGGCGGTCAATCCGACCGTCGAAAGCACGCTGTGGAATGTGCATGGCCTCGCGCACAAAGTCGTGTTCGATATGGATTTCTCCTACACCGATTCCAATCGCGATTTGGACGACCTCGCCATCTACGATCCGATCGACGACAACGCCATCCAAGCGTTCCGCCGCCGTTTCGGCTTCGAAATTTATGACGATCCCGTCGCGGCCCCTACGGCATTCCAAGTGCCGCTGCAGTTCGACGAGCGGTTCTACGGCGTTCGTCGCGGCTCGCAAGACTGGGTCACCGGGCCGACCGAAATCGCCGACGACCTCACGGTGTTCCGTCTCGGTGCTCGCCAGCGCTGGCAAACCAAGCGCGGCTTCCCAGGACAGCGACGTATTATCGATTGGATGACGCTCGACACGAACATGGAAATTTTCCCGAAGCCCGACCAGAACTTCGATCAAGCGGCGGGCATGTTCGATTACGATTATCGTTGGTTCGTAGGCGATCGGCTGTCCCTTATTTCTTTTGGCGGATTCGATTTCTTCAACGAAGGCCAAGAATGGGCCACCGTCGGCGGATTCCTCAACCGCCCGCCACGCGGTAGTTTGTATCTCGGCTTTAATTACTTTGGTGGTAATATCAACGCGAACGTGATGACGGCCAGCTATACCTATCGCATGTCGCCGAAGTGGTTGTCGACCTTCGGCACTTCGTTCGACTTGAAACAGCAAGGCAACATCGGCCAAAACTTCCGGCTGACACGCGTCGGCGAATCCTTCTTGTTTACTGTCGGAGTGAATGTCGACGCCAGCCGCGACAACGTCGGCTTTAACGTGGCCGTTATCCCTCGCTTCCTGGGCGGCTCGAAAATGTGGGGTCGTAATGCAATCGACGTTCCCCCGGCCGGCTTATATGGGCTAGAGTAGAGCATCAGATAATGTAGGATGCGCACTCACCGCCAAATTGTAGGAGGCGAATCCTTTCGCCGATTGAATTAAAAAAGCCGTCCAGCAATCCAAATGTCGCCGATTGAATTGAACGAACAAAACGGCCATCATCATCATGGCACTTGGGCCCACAAATTCCGCTGCGCCTTTCGTGGCCTGAAATGTGGCATCCACGGACAGCGCAGCTTCTATGTGCATCTGCCCATGGCGGCCGCTGTGATTGTCATGGCCGCTGTGCTGCGTGCCTCGATCTGGCAATGGTCGCTCCTACTACTCTGCATCACCATCGTGCTCACGGCCGAGATGCTGAATTCCTCGCTCGAACACTTCGCAAAAATCATTACCGATAAACACGACCCGCGCATGGGCGATGCTTTGGATATCGGCAGCGCCGCCGTGTTGATCGCCTCGATCGGCGCAGCCATCGTCGGCGCAATCGTCTTTATCGATCTTTTAATCCGTCGCCTGACTTAAACGCCGTCTGGTAATTCTAATGGTGAACATCGGGCTGTAGGAGGCGAATCCCTTCGCCGAAGAACTCAAGGTTGTTGATCCACCGGAAATTCATTCGGCGTCAGGAGACGCCTCCTACAAAAATGCTGCGGACTGTCCCCCTTCTCCGCCGCCATTTTGTTCAGCCGCTCTTAAATTTAAATGCTGCTGACGCGATTCGCATAATCTCCGTCTTTGATTTTGCAATCCGTTTTCTGACTTTTTTATCCGATCTGATCTGCGTTCATCTGATTTTATCTGTGTTCCCTGGACTGCACCATTCGTCAAAGACCTTCCCCTGTTCTTTTGTGTCGCAGTGTCTCCGTGTCTACAGTGAACTTGAAGCAACGAACGCTGCCGTCGCCGCGTTATAAATCTCTCTCAGCGGCACGTTCTTATTTTCCGCCACCTGACGGCACGATTCGTACTCCGGCGAGAATCGCTGCTCGCCACTAGGCAGCGTTGCCACCACGCCGGAAATCGCGCCCCACGGTGTTTGCACTTTGTGTGGCTGGCGTGCAAGTTTTCGGCGCGCCACGTTGTAGCGTCGAATGCCCAGCGTCGTCGTTTCCGCAAACAGAATCGTTTCGAATCGCTCGGCATCGGCGGCCTGGCAAAGCACGCTCAGTAAAATACCCGGCCGGTTCTTCTTCATTTGAATGCTGGCCGAATAGACATCCAAAGCGCCAGCGGCCAGTAACTTGACGACCGTGTGACCGATCAGCTCGCCGGTTGCATCATCCACGTTGGTCTCCAGCACGCACAGCGTTTCGGTTTGAATCGCATGGGCCGCCGCACCGCTGGCTTCACCAATCAGCACACGCAGCAAATTCGGCTGCTGCTCCAGCTCTCGCGTGCCGGCGCCGTAACCGATTGTGCCGACCGTCATCGCTGGCATCGGGCCAAAACTCTTCGCCAGCGACGCCAAAATGGCTGCGCCGGTCGGTGTCGTCAATTCGGCTTCCACCTCGCTGGCCGCAATCGGAACGCCCTTGAGTAATTCCCCCGTCGCGGGCGCGGGCACGCTGCATCGCCCGTGAGCGATTTCGATAAAACCGCACCCCGTCGGCACCGGCGAGGCTGCGATCTGTTCGATGCCGAGCAAATCGAGCGCAATCGCGGTCCCGACGATATCGGCAATCGAATCGATCGCGCCCACTTCGTGAAAATGGACTTTGCGAATTTCGGTGCCATGAACTTTGGCTTCGGCTTCGCCTAACCGCGTAAAGATTTTCTTCGCCAGCTCCTTCGCGCGGGCAGTTAACTGCCCGGCGTCGATCATGTCGGTAATGTGATGCAAATGCCGATGCTTATGCTCCGGCTCATGTTCGATATTGATTTTGACACCACGGAATCCCTTCCGCTTGACTTCTTCCTTGGTGATCTTAATACCCGGCAGCCCCAGCGAAGCGACTCCCGCTTGAATCTTCGCCAGATCCGCCCCGGCATCCACCAGCGCCGCCAAAGTCATGTCCCCGGCGATCCCGCTGGGACAATCGAAGTAAGCAATTCGCATCACATGCTCCATTTCATTCCGACTGCAAACGATTAATATGTTGAATGTATTTTAAAAACGTCGGGGACTGTCCCAATTTTCGCTATGTCTTCTGCCTTTTGCTTTCTGCCTTCTTCCCGTCCTTGCCCGAGATTATATCAATCATGAACGATCAAACTACCACGTTATCCGACTTACGAACTCTGGTTGCCGATTTCGTTTCGCAGCGCGATTGGAACCAGTTCCATTCACCGAAAAACCTGTCGATGTCACTGGGCATTGAGGCCGCCGAATTGATGGAACATTTCCAATGGCTCACCGTCGAAGAATCCCGCGCCGTGATCGACCAGCCACATAAACTGGCCGACGTGGCCGAAGAACTCGCCGATGTGCTGTGTTATGCGTTGGCATTGGCCAATGAACTCAAGCTGGATGTATCCCAAGCCGTCCGCGACAAAATGGCTAAAAACGAACTGAAATACCCCGCGAATGAATATCGGGGAAGGTATGGGAAGGAAGGGTGAGCAAATGGGGAGTGCGGAATGAAAGTGCGGAAACTTTTTGCGGATGGTGACGTC
>CAZIGP010000005.1:0-20125 GCA_964538425.1 uncultured Pirellulales bacterium
TCGCGCTTTGTAAAGCATTCGACTCAGGCAACATTGCTGAAGCTCAAAAATGGCATCGCAAGTTATTTCCATTGTGTCGCGACATGCTGGGCCTTGCGACGAATCCTATTCCTATCAAAGCTGCCATGAAAATTCTCGGCCGTGACGCTGGTGAATTGCGATTACCGATGACACCACTCGATACGGCAGGCGAAGCCAAGCTCCGCAAAACGTTGACAGAATACGGATTGCTTTAAGAAACGCCATCAGGCAGTGGGTGCTTCGCAGTTCTGCTGCGAACAAAACCCACGATGAGGATGATCACTGCCGACATCATCGGCCAAGGTGCAATTTTTCTAAGAGCCTCGGAAAAACTAGCTCCACGATTCATTAATTGAACCAGTTCCTCCTGAGCTCGCTGGTCGAGTATATCGCCGGCTCGAACCTGTTTTAAAAGGTTGTTCAATTGCTGCGATTGATCGACCGTCAATTTTCCGGAAGACGTGATTGCTTGGGCAAGTTTGTCGATCTTCGCGCCATCTTCGTCAGATAGCGGTTTGTTTTCTGGTTTTTCCATCAGTTGACTGACCCACCGAATGTCTTGGTCGACAGACTTGCCGATCATATCTGGCCCAAAAAAACCACCAAGGTTGCCAAGCATATTGATAAATCCGATGGCCGACGCAGCCGTAGCTGCCCCCAAAAACATCGTGGGAATCGGCCAAAACGCAGGTAAGTGAGCATACATGCATGTGCCTACAACAAACATGATGACAGCCACTGCGGCAAGGGGTGCGCTATCCAGCGCCGACGCCAACAGCAATGCACAGCCAACTGTGGCCAAAGGGATGCATACATGCCAAATACGTTCGCTTTTTTTGTCCGAATGCCAACCGTTGATGAGCATCGCCACGAGCGCCATGGCAAACGGCACTGTTGCGAGATAGCTGGCGATTTGGTTCGACACCCCCGACTGCGACTTGATAATCGCGGGCATGAACATTGAAAGGCCATAACTCATGGTCGTCAGGCCAAAATAGACGAGCGTCAACAGCAAGACCATGCCCAGATGATGTACCCAAGCCCAGTGCCCGTGCCCTTGTTTCGAGCGGTGTTCCGCATCAAGTTCGCCCAACAGCCAATCTCGCTCTTCGGGAGCAAGCCAATGTGCCTTTTCAGGCTTATCAGGCAAAAAAAAGATCGTCGCAACTCCAGCAAAAACTGGCAGGATGCCTTCAACGATGAAAATCCAACGCCAGCCGGGTAAACCAAACCAATTGACTCCAAGCAGCAATCCAGATATCGGCAGTCCTACAGCGCTCGAGAGAGGAATAGCCGCCATGAATAGCGCAATCGCCTTCGCGCGGTCTTTTTGACGAAACCACAGCGATAGATAAACGATGACCGATGGAAAAAAGCCCCCTTCGAAAAATCCAAGCGCAAAACGAAAAAAGTAGAATTGGTACTTTGCGTTCGTAGGCAACTCGTTGATGTAATTCGCCACCGCACTCATTCCCAGCCAATTATCTGGAAGGTGTGGAAGCCAGCCGAACATTCTTGTGGCCAGCGGCAAACCAATAAATGCCACCAAAGTTGCACACAGTCCCCACAAAACCAGAATTCGCACAAACACCCATCGCGCACCCCAACGCACCACACTCAGCGTGCTAGGGATTTCTAAAATCCAATAGCCCCAAAAAAACAAACCGCCGCCAAAGCCAATCACGCTGGTTGTAAATCCAACTCCACCTTCGCTTGGGGGCAGTTCCATTCCCAATTGCGCCACCGATACATTCACGCGATCGAGAAAAGCCAGAATGTAAAGAAAAAACAAATAGGGAATCAAATGCACGGTGACACGGCGGCGAGTGCGCTCAGGAAGATCGACATCTGCTGAGCGCCACCAAATAAGGCGCATCAAACGGTCGCCCAAACGGTCTTCATGCGCGGCGGCGGACTGGTTCATTATCATTTCCCCCGAAATGTGAGCTGCGTGCCGTGGATAGACGTTAGCGAAAAGTACCACAGATTGCAAACACTAACCCGACGTCACGATTTCTGCACCATGATTAGCGGGAGGAGAGATAATAAAATTGTAATCGCCTATAGAAATTTCTCGGCTCAATCGCTCGACCAACTGTCCCGCAGACTTTTCATCCTTTAGAAGCGCGAAGATCGTTGGTCCCCAAGAGCTTTGGCCGACGCCGGCGATGCCCCATGATCGCAACTTTTCGACAATCGCTGCCGTGGCCTCGTTGGCATAGGCTCCGTATTGACTTGCAGCGAAGCACATGCCGGCTTCGTGATTGAACCGGTAGAGGTTTTCGCCGACGGTGTCGAAATCGGCGGTTTCCACGGCAGGGATGATTTCGTCCATCGCAATACGAGTCAGCCGGTCGGTCAGTTCTACCGGCACAGGAGGAAGCTCGGCGAATGCGCGGCGTTCGTCGACACCATGCAACCCTTGCGATTCTTTGGGCATAATCAGAACAAAACGCCAAGCGGCAGGAATATCCAGTCGTTGAATCAGCGGAGATAGCTTATCCCCTGGTTGCTTGCCGGATTCAATAATCCAGCCTCCTTGAAAGAAACCGTAAGTACCAACTGCCGAACGTAGACCGCGGCCTGCCGCAGCGGCTAGTTTTCGAGGAGCCAACACTGGCAATCCCAACAAATGCCTAATTCCGGCCACTATCGCCAGCCCCAATTGAGTGCCGACACCGAAACCTACGTGTTCGCGAGGGGCTGTAACGATCTCGATGCGACATGATTGGCCCGACTCGGAAAGCTCTGGCAGCGCATCGATCATATGCCATGCCACTTGCAACGCGCGATTCGCCAATGGCCCGCTGACCGCAAGATCATCGGCCGAGGAAATTCGCAGCCGCAAACTCGGTGCGGCGACCATCGCTCCCATGCCGCCAAATTGCCGTGCATCGTGCCGGCCGAAGGAAAACATGCCAAAGTGCAATCGGCTGGCGGCAGTAACTTCGACGACGGCGTGTGACAAAACTATCCTTTCAATTTCCTGTCAATGTATTCTCGCAAAAATTCAAACGCTCGACGTTCTTGATCCCCTCCTGTTTTTTCAATGAGCGGTCGCAAGCGTTTCATTTCATCAACGATTTCATGGGCAGGCAGAATTCCGATCCGTGTTGCCAAAATTGCAGCTTCCACCACTGCATGCTTGGCTCGATTGAAGCCAAAAAAATCTCGCACACGCCCGAAAGTTAATACATTAGCAATAATTTCTGTCCGTTCGGCATTGTCGTCGATCGATTGCACCTGAAATTCGTACCAGCGACAGCAATCGGCCAGACGAACACTGTCGATGATGGAAGTTTTCGTTAGTTCCACATCCCATTTCAATCCACCAATTGCCGAATGGGCTAGCAGCCAGACATCATCGGTTACATGAAATACTCCGATGCCGGTTTGCTTCAGGTTTCGATACGTTGTTGAGGTACGAAACGGCCGGAGAATCAACCGGTGCATTTCCGGTTCGACAATCGGCCCCATCGGCGCAATGTTCACCCCGCCATCAGAGCCTACGGTAGTAACGATGCCTTCGAGAATCATAAGATAAAAATAGGATGAGGAAGGCAAAAAGTGAAATGGCGATGATGGACTAAAAAGTGACGGGTCTTGCGGGCAACAAGTAGCTATCCACCGCCGATGGCAACCGTTCAGCTTCAATTGTCGGCAAGTCGGCCTGAATCTGCAATTGGGCAAGCTTAAGAAACGCGACCAATAAGTCAAATCCAAAATCTGTCAGAATCGACTCCGGATGAAATTGCAAGCCAACCACGGGAAATTGGCGATGTGCGATTGCCATAATGACGCCGTCCGCAGTGCGAGCTGTTACTTCCAGTTCCGCGGGCAACGACGGCTCTTCGATAACCAGCGAATGATAACGGCAAACGGTCAGTGGATTGGGTAACCCTGCGAAAATATTCTTGTTAGTGTGTTGGACCAGCGACGTGCGGCCATGCACCGGTTCTGGAGCACGAACAATTTGGCCGCCGAGTGCCGCGGCGATGGCCTGATGCCCTAAGCAAATTCCCAAAATCGGCACATCCCGATATAACTCGCGAATGAGTTTAAGCGAAATTCCGGCTTCATTTGGAGTGCAAGGGCCCGGCGAAAGTACGATGGCGTCAGGCTTCATGCCACGTACTCCAGCGATGTCGATTTGATCGTTGCGCACTACGGCTGTCTCTTGACCAAGTCGCGAAAAGTATCGCGCCAGGTTGTGAACAAAACTGTCGTAGTTATCGAGGAGCAAAATCATGAATGGATTATTTTAGTGCGCGAATCAATCCTTCGGCCTTGTGCCAAGTTTCTTCATATTCCCGCTCTGGGTTGCTTTGTGCGACGATGCCGCCGCCGACGGGAAATTGCCACCAGCCGCGCCCCGAGGTAATCGTGCGGATCAAAATATTCGTATCCATCGCGCCGTCGAAACCGATGTATCCAAGGGATCCACAGTAAGGTCCACGAGCAGTAGGTTCCAGTTCGGCGATGATTTCCATCGCCCGTACCTTCGGTGCCCCCGTAACCGAGCCACCTGGAAACGCGCTGCGCAGCAAATCAAGCGAGCCAAACTCTTCCTGCAATTGGCCTTGGACTACGGAGACCAAATGTTGCACAAACTTGTATCGCTCTAATCGGCATAATTCACTGACAATAACGCTTTCCGGATGGCAGACTCGTGATAAATCGTTTCGCAAAAGATCGACGATCATGACATTTTCGGCCCGATCTTTTTCACTTTCTTGCAAATCATCCCCGGCGAACAAGTCGGCTTCCGGCCGCGCGGTGCGGCGGCGGGTTCCCTTAATGGGGCGTGCTTCGACATGGCGATTTCGTACTCGCAAAAATCGTTCCGGCGAGGCACTAACGATTTGAAAATCGCCAAGATCAAAATAGGCAGAAAAGGTTGCCGGATTGCGCTCGCGCAATCGTAAATACAGAGAAACAGAATCGTCCGTTGCTGGATGCAGCAATCGCTGGGCCAAATTAACTTGAAATACATCACCGGCGTAAATGTATTCGATGCCGCGTTCGACCATCGATAAATAGTCACCTGAAGCAAAATTACTGGTAAGATTTGCTGTACCACCCACGGAAAATTGTGGAGCTAACTGCGAGACGGACAGCAGCTTTTGTTGGCTCGCACACTTTGGAGGTGCAACGTCCTTTGTATCCAACAGTTTTTGAAACTGTGCTGCGCGTACTTGGGCGCGCTGCGAGCGTGCAGCAGGTTCAGTTTCAGGAAAGCCTTGCGAGATAATCCAGGCCCGTTCGGTGGCATGATCGAACGCGACAACGACGTCATACATCCCGATGGCCAGTCCTGGCACTTGAAATTCGTCGAACCGCGGGCATGGCAATCGCTCCAAGCTGCGGCCAAGATCGTAAGAAAACAAACCTGCCGCGCCACCTTGAAATGGAGGCAAGCTTTGTTCGCTTGTCCTTGTCGAAAAGTTTGCAAACCTGCCAAGTTCTTCGCCAATTTGCGACCATGCCAAAAGATCGTCTGGCGTAGCAGTGAGAAACTTAAACGGATCGGCCGCAATAAATGAGTACCTTCCCAACTGTGGATCACGCAGCGCGCTATCTAAAAAAATGCAATGCGGTAGCTGTAACAACCGCACGAAAACATCGCGTGGTAGCGGCGCGGGATGCAACTCCATGACAACACCAGGCCAATCGTTTGAGACGACGGCATGGTTCCGCGATGTTTGTAGGCGTGCTCCCATAAAGTTTTGAGGCAATCACGAAATAGACATGTTGCCCATGAATGCCACTGAGGAAAAACTACTTTCGTGAATGATTAATCTTCTTTTGTGTCTTGGTTATTTATTCCATTCAGGTGGCAGTGGCGATTGCCGCGGGCGATGGCTCGTTTCCGGCCGTGTCAAAAAGCCCCAGTCAAGCGCTTCGTCCTGCCGATAGTCCTTCGATAGCGTCAGCGCCGTCACGGCTTTTGCCATTTCGTAACCCAAATAAAATGCGTGGCTAGCATCGAGGTTTTTCGGCTGCTTGGCGGCTAGTTGTTGGAATATTACGAACGGGTCCGTATCACTCAAGTGCAGGCCGGCGCTAAGTAAATGGATTTTGTCATTCTCGGCAAAAATACGGTAGTTGTGATCCTTGAGTTCCGCGGCCAAATTGGCCAATTCTTGTTCGCCATATTCCAGAGGTTTTTTGTCGCGCAGTAGCACCAACCGTGGTTCAATGTGTTTAGGCAACATGCGATGTTGTACCGCCTGATGAACCAGCCGCCGGGCCAAGTCGCATTCTCGCACACTGCTACGAGCCCAGTTGATAACCTGTGTGGTCAGCACGCTACGAATGCCTAGTTCCTCGCAAATGCCAAGTAATAGCACATTGATACCGGCCGAGTCGGCGTCGGTTAGTTCCGTAAGATTGCCGATGCCCATCATCATTTCGGCATCGGGAAACCTTTGGCGAACTTCCCAGTAGCGGCGCAAGCTGGCAGCAAAACCAAAGCCGATCGGTTCCAGCACGGGATCGATTCGCAATCGCACTCCCGCTTCAGCAAGAAACGTGACCGTAGTTTCGAGACTTGCCAAGTCGTTAGGGGTATCTGGTACCACAACGACTTCACAGCCCCAATCACAAGCAGCTTGGCAATTCATGGAATTTACCGAAAGCACTAACTCGGCGCCTGCTTTTACCGCAGGTTCAATCTCGCGTGGATTCATGCTGTCGATGGAAACGTGATGCCCGGCATCGCGCAACGCCTTCACACAATCGGCAACGCCACTCCATGGTTCGCCAGGATCGCAGCCCACATCAATCAAGTCGGCGCCGTCAGCAGCTAATTGTTGTGCCGTTGTTAAAATGTCGGCCAACTGCAATCGCGGGCAATGATTAATTTCCGCGATGATTTTAATGTCGTAGGCGCCGTAATCGGTGGGTGCGGTTTGCCCGGTGAAAAACTCGCTCAATCTTCGCAAATCACGCGGACCTCGTTCCACAGGCACACCCGCTATTTTTTCTTTCACCGGCGATAAATCGCCTTCGCAGTAACCCGGCAGCAAAACCTTGCTCGCTTGCGGCGAAACGTTCAAATGTTTTGCAATCCACTCCGGCGTCATGAGCGCAGCCACGGTGATCGGCAGCACGTCGATGGTATATTCAAAGCCAACTCGTGGAGCGATTTCCGCCACCACGGCTCGTAGCGAATGCTCGGCCAACCGCCCGGTGACGAAATGGATATGAGGCATGAGGCGTGAGCAGAGATTAATTTTCCCCTGAAAAGAGAGCGGACCTGCTATAATTGCCGCGCGTTAAAGGTGTCGCCATCTTCTAAATTGCCAGAGGTAAATCCTTTTTTGAACCAGCGTACACGCTGCTCGGAAGTGCCGTGCGTAAACGAATCGGGCACGACATAACCTTGAGTCTGTTTTTGCAAACGATCGTCCCCGATGGCGTTGGCAGCTGTCAGTGCTTCTTCAATGTCGCCGGGCTCCAAAATATGCTTCGTCTGTTGAGCATGATGCGCCCACATGCCTGCCAGAAAATCGGCTTGCAGCTCTAAACGCACCGATTGCTCGTTGGCCTCTTCTTCGCTTTGTTGCCGGCGCATCGCATGCACTTGATCGGTGTAACCTAACTGTTTCTGAACATGATGGCCGATTTCATGAGCAATCACATACGCTCTTGCAAAATCGCCTTTCGCGCCAAAACGGTTTTGAAGCTCGTCAAAAAACGATAGGTCGACATAAACTTTTTCGTCGGCAGGGCAATAAAACGGTCCAGTCGCTGCACTGGCAAATCCACAAGCCGATTGCACAGCACCAGTAAATAGCACCAGATTAGGCTTCCGATAAGTTTTTCCCATTTGTGCAAACTGTTCAGTCCATACATCCTCCGTGTCGGCCAGAACGACGCGCACAAATTTGGCCTGTTCTTCTTGCCGTGGATCGAGTGGCCCTTGTTGGGCTGCGCCACCGCCGGGTTGGCCTTGGGGTAACTGTTGGATCAGCTTTTGCGGATCAACGCCAAACACTACTGATATCAGGAGTATGATAACAAGCGTTCCCAAACCACCTCCGGCGATCATCGTGCCCCCGCTCATTCGGCGGCGATCTTCGACGTTGTCGCTTTCCCGTCGGCCTTGCCAGCGCATGTGAACCTCCTATGGGTGTATGGTCCACTCTATCATAGCTTCAAGCAACAAGCCCAGGGGCCAAAACAACAAGCCCAGGAGTACAGTCCCTGGGCTTGTGTGGTTTTCAGGCATTTTTAAGACTTAAAGTCCCAGCCGCTTTGGCTTAGCAGTGGGCTTTGGCGTCTTACATATCGTAGTACAAGCAGAACTCGTACGGGTGCGGGCGGAGCCGCATCGCGTCGACTTCCTTTTCCATCTTGTAATTGATCCAGGTATCGATCACGTCTTGGGTGAACACGTCGCCACGCAACAAGAAGGCATGGTCGTGCTTCAGCGCTGTCAACGCTTCTTCCAAGCTGCCCGGCGTCTTTGGCACTTCGGCCAGTTCTTCCGGCGACAGGTCATAAATGTCCTTGTCCAAGGGATCACCAGGGTTGATCTTGTTCTGAATACCGTCGATCACTGCCATCAACATGGCGGAGAACGCCAAGTAAGGATTGCAGCTCGGATCGGGGCAGCGGAACTCAACACGTTTGGCCTTCGGGCTTGGGCTGTACATCGGAATGCGGCACGATGCCGAACGATTCCGTTGCGAGTACGCCAAGTTTACCGGAGCTTCATAACCCGGCACGAGTCGCTTGTAGCTGTTCGTGGTTGGGTTAGAGAACGCCAAGATCGCAGGGGCGTGCTTGAGCAAGCCGCCAATGGCATACATCGCCATTTCGCTCATGCCCGCGTAGCCGCTGCCGGCAAACAGTGGGTTGCCGCCCTTCCACAACGAAATGTGGGTGTGCATGCCCGAACCGTTGTCGCCAAACAGTGGCTTCGGCATGAACGTGACGCTCTTGTTGTACTTCTTGGCAACGTTCTTGATGATGTACTTGTAGATCATCACTTGATCGCCCATCCGCACCAACTCACCAAACCGCATGTCAATTTCGCTTTGACCGGCAGTGGCCACTTCGTGATGTTGGGCCTCAATGTCGATGCCGCAGTCGATCATCGTCTGCATCATCTCATTGCGGATGTTCATAAGTGCATCGGCTGGCGGCACGGGGAAGTAACCTTCTTTGTACCGAATTTTGTAGCCTAGGTTCGGGCTTTCGACTTTACCACGGTTCCATTCGCCTTCGTTGCTATCGAGGTGGTAATAACCTTCGTGTGCATTGAAGTCGAATCGCACGTCGTCGAAGATGAAGAACTCAGCTTCCGGGCCGATGTAGCAAATATCGGCAATTCCGGTGCTCTTCAGGTAATTGGTTGCCTTGCGAGCCACATTGCGCGGGTCGCGGCTGTAATCTTCTCGCGTGATTGGGTCTTGAATGTTGCACACCATCACCAAGGTGGGCAGCGTGGTGAACGGATCGAGAAATGCCGTTTCTGGCTGCGGCACAACGAGCATGTCGCTTTCGTTGATGGCTTGCCAGCCGCGAATACTCGAACCGTCGAAACCAAGACCGTTTTCAAACACATCTTCGTCCAGCTTGCTCACCGGAATGGTGAAGTGTTGCCACAAGCCAGGAAAGTCCATGAATCGCAGATCCACCGCCTTGACATCCTTTTCGCGGCACAACGCCAACACTTCTTTAGGCTTCACAGGGTTCCCTTTCTCAGATTGGTCCAGAAGGTTATAGACAATACGCCAGCTAACCACTCATTGCACAAGTTCGACCATTGAACCTGTGCCGCCTGTACAGTCTGGCGCAAAAGTTAGCGGTGCAAAGCAATTCAAATGCCATAAGCTACGGCACCGAACCAGCATGATATTGCATAATTGCCGACTTGCAATCGGGTTACGCAAAATTCTGCCGCTGTTTAGCCGGAGATTAAAATCCCCTGCTTTGCCCGCGAATTAAGCAAGCGGCGACTAACGGCTATGCAAGCACAGAGCATCGCAGACATTACTTGTTTACCCCGCTCTTTTGCCACAAAACGTCGCCAAATCCCTCAGCCTGGTTAATTGCCCGGGCCAAGACAAATAACAAATCACCCAAACGGTTTAAATAAGTAATCACGTTTGCCGAAAGAATAACGTCTTTTTGATCAGCCAAAGTGACGACGCGGCGTTCGGCTCGCCGGCAAACTCCGCGAGCCATGTGGATGAAGGCAGCACCACGGCACCCGCCAGGCAAAATAAAGGCTTGCAAGGGTGGAAGCGTTGCTTCGAACTGATCGATGGCTGCCTCCAACTTTGCCACGTGCTGTAATGAAACCAAATTGGTTCCTCGCGATTTTGGATCGGGTGTTGCCAGCTCAGCTCCCAAATCGAATAGCGCATGCTGCACTGACTCCAAGAGTGCATCGATTTCCGCCGGAAGTGTTTCGGTCCGTGCCACTCCCAGCACAGCGTTTAACTCATCAACGGCGCCAAATGCTTCGATGCGCAGATCATCCTTACGAACTCGAGGCCCAGCAAATAAACCGGTTTCTCCGCCATCACCGGTCTTCGTATAGATTTTCATAAATCACTCTCGATACGATGGTTAAGCTCCGCGCAATAATCATCGTACCACATGCTGGCCTTAAGCATACATCCTTGATTAGAACGGGTAGTGTCCCAACTATGTGTGGCAAACGTTAGATGCTTGATGTTTAAAGCAACCAGCATCTAGCATCCAAAATCCAGCATCTTTGCACGAGCAAGCAAATTGCACACAGTATTGGAAGATTACCTCAGAACCAAGTTAACTAGCCAGCACATAGCTTTTGCTCGATGCGCCGGACAGCTTCATCCATGGTGCAACGGCGATCGGAGAGCTCTACATTCGTTTGTCGAGCCAGCCACTCGGCGACTCGCTTATGGGCCGAGATCACGGTACTGTGGCTACGGCGGCCGAAATGCTGGCCAATTTCAGAAAGCCCCGCGCGCGTATGCTTCCGCGCCAGAAACATCGCTAACATGCGTGCCGAACTCACCGCCTTGGCACGCTGACCAGATTGCAAACTTTCACTGGCCAGGCCAAACACATCGCAAACCGCACGCTCGATGTCTGCCAATCGTACAGCCTTGGTGTGGTGCCGTAACATTTCCGCCAAGGAAGTTTCTACGAGTGTAAGCGTTATCGGCTCATTAAGAATTCGGCTGGCAGCGTGGATGCGATTCACTGCTCCACAAACCTCTCGCGCTCCTGCGGTAATGTGCGAAGCAATATATTCCGCAATGTCGGGAGAAATTTCAATTTCCAACCGACGGGCGAACTGATGAACCAACCCAATGCGAGTCAGCAAATCGGGCTGATCCATTGCACAAGCCATGCCACCGGCCAGGCGCGTTGTCAATTCAGGTCCCAGTTCGCTAAGCTCACCCGGCGAACGATCAGCCGAAAATACCAGTTGTTTGCCGTCGCGCTGCAATGCATCAATCGTGTGTAACAATTCCACAAGCGTGGCTCGCTTGCCGATCAGAAATTGAACGTCGTCGACAATCAGCAAATCCACGCCACGATATTTACGGCGGAAACTTGGCAAACCGCTGCCGCGAAGTGATTCGACGAAAAGCGTCGTAAACTGTTCGGCCGATAAGAAAACCGCATTGACGCCGCGACGAAGGGTGTGCACAGCCGACCAAATGCCCTCTAGCAAATGGGTTTTTCCCGAGCCACTAGGGCCATAAACCAGTAATGGCGAAAGGCTCCCAGGCTTTTCAGCAATCATTTGCGCGGTGGCATGCGCTAACCGGTTTGAACTTCCGACGACGAACGAATCGAGCACGGCGAATCGGCGGCGAGTCGTGGTTGTCGAACCCTCATCATGTTTACCTGCCGATGTCGGGCGACGATTTCGACGGCTATTTTTACCAGCGACGAGCAGCGTTTGCATGGAACTGATGTTGCCACATTCGACTGCTTGATTTGGCGCACCAGGTACAGCGGCTGTGCTTTGTTTAGCAGGCTGGTCGTGCCGAACCGACGTTTGCTGCGGTTTGTACGTTTTTTGATCGTTTGTGGCTACAGCTGGCAGCTCACTAACATGGAATTCGATTGCCACTCGATAACCCAGAACCTCATGGCAGGCCGATTCCAAAGCATGGTGATAATGCGTACGCAACCAGTTTTGCGAAAATCGGTTGGGCGCAGTAACTCGCAACACTCCACTGGCAAATTCCAGCTCCGTGTCCGATCCAAACCAAAGTTCAAAATTGTCCCGCTCAACCTTGTCAGCCAGCAAATTCCGCACGGCCGACACGATTTCCTTATCGTCCATGGTCTATTCCTGACCGATTTATTCCCAGCGCGCAGTAACTCACCGCAATCGCACCATCGTGGCAGCGATTTTAACGTTCAAATTGGACAACGAAGCGGTGAAGAAACCCAGCTCGCTAGTGACGGCAGCGCCGTCAGAAGTTTGTTATGTGTGTCACCCGAAGGAGCCGATTGTACGTCTGCTAGCGTCGGTGTCAAACCATTGGCTAACACTTTTTGCGAAGCATTACCGGTCGTGCGAAACATGCAATGAAATTCTTCGAGAAACTTCGGTTGATTTTGTTTTAAAAAGTTACTGAATTTTTTTGTGTTGTCGATTCTGACGTCGTGGAAAAACTGTTCGAAAATTTTTTGCTAAACAACATTTGCTTGAGTGTTGCAAATACTTCGAGGAATTGACAACTTTCAATGTGTAGTACGAATTCAAACTTCAAATCTGACGAAGAAATAATCGATGTTTGAAACGTCTTGCAAAACCGGTTGTGCGGTAAATGATTTTCGCAGGCAGGTTTGCGTCGTCGACCGCCAACGAAAGCTGCTCGATCTTAGCTTCAGACCCTAAAAATTGCGCATGATAAATAAGTTGCAAACCTAAGTTTCTCCCACGAAATTGTGGCACAATGCCCATATAAACGATTTCCCATTCGCGCTGTGCAGCGTATTCATTGAGTAACAGGCAGCCGACGTCTGCATTTTCATAGCGAAGTATGAACCATCGTTGCGGATGGTAATGCCCGACGGCTCGATAACTTGCTAAAGCATCGTCGAGCTTTCGCAAACCGTTGAGCTCGGGACAATCGCAAGAGCCTTCATAGGTGCGCAAAATCAATTCCGACAACCGCTTGTGCATTACTTCCGAATCATCAAATGTAACAAATTGCAAATCATTTCGCGCATTTGTCAATCGAAATGACGAACACCCGCAAATCAAATACAGAACATCGGTGAGATAGGTAAATCCACACGATTTCAACCACCTTGCAGCACGCTCATCCTCGGGAGATACGAGTGACTGAACGATCTGCACCTCACTTGCATGTGCTTTCTCTAACGCATTTTGGATCAACGAGATAGCTTGCACATCAGAGACGTCTCTTACGATGTTCTCTGGAAAAAGTGCAGCCACATGACCTGCGCGAATTTCTAGAATGTTCCCCGCTGGATTCATAGGCACTCAACATTTTGCCTTCTGCTTTCCACCTTTAGCCGTTAATCTAAGGGTTTGTTTAATTTACCACACCCTACTAATTTCTCACTATGTCCTCCGCTCGTCCCGTTCGTACTCGTTTTGCTCCCAGTCCTACAGGTTATTTGCATATCGGCGGCGTGCGCACGGCACTGTTTAATTGGCTGTTTGCACGCCGACACGGTGGGCAATTCTTGTTACGGATCGACGATACCGATCAGCAGCGAAATGTCGAAGAAGCCCTGGCTCCGATTTTGCACGGTTTCCGCTGGTTGGGAATCGATTGGGATGAAGGCCCCGAAGTGGGTGGGCCGTATGCTCCCTATTTTCAATCGCAGCGATTGCCGCAATATCAAGCCGCTGTGGAAAAACTGCTTAGCGGTGGATTTGCTTATCGCGACTATGCATCGCCGGAAGAAATTCAAGCCGAGCGCGATGCCGCTACGACTGAAAAGCGGCCATTTCTTTACAGCCGCCGTTGGATGGCAGAGACCACCGACGAACAGAAAAAGTTCGAAACCGAAGGACGCAAAGGAGTTGTACGGCTGAAAATGCCCCGCGAAGGCAAGCTAGTGATTAAAGATCATGTTCGCGGCGATGTGGAATTCGAGTGGGCACGTGAACAAGATCATGTAATCCAGCGCGCCGATGGCACCTGCCTCTATCACTTAGCAAGTGTTGTCGATGATTT
Organism: uncultured Pirellulales bacterium; assembly: GCA_964538425.1. Taxonomy (GTDB): domain Bacteria; phylum Planctomycetota; class Planctomycetia; order Pirellulales; family JADZDJ01; genus JADZDJ01. The sequence goes on from CAZIGP010000005.1 coordinate 14,202, forward strand.
CGATTTTCAGATTTCACACGTTATTCGCGCCGAAGAGCATCTTTCCAACACGCCACGGCAAGTTTTTATTGCACAATCGTTAGGTTATCCATTGCCGGAGTACGCCCATTTGCCGTTTGTCGCCGAGCCTGGCAGCAAAAACAAACTCAGCAAACGCAAGTTGGCACAGTACTTGAAAAATCAAGACTTCGCACGGTTATACGAACACGGTATGGAAATCGCGCGGCGATTAGGCCAAGAACCCTCGGCCGATACTTTTAATCCCGTCATCGTCGATTTTTATGAACAAGTCGGCTACCTACCCGACGCAATTATCAATTATCTCATGCTACTTGGCTGGTCACTGGACGACAAAACCGAGTTTTTCTCGCGCCAACTGATGATCGACAGCTATTCGCTCGAACGAGTGACCAAAGCCCCGGCCAGCTTCGACTGCAAAAAACTCTGGGCATTCCAAGACCACTACATGCAAGAGCTGCCAATCAAGCAAAAAGTGGCAAAGATGCTGCCGTTTTTGCAGCGAGCTGGCTTAATCAGCGATCCCCCGCCGTGCGACGTCGCGCCGATCCTAACTCGCATCATCGAAGCTGCCGGCGACCGATTGAAAGTCAGCGGCGATATTCTTGCTTACGCAGACTTTTTCTTCACCGATGATTTCGCCTACGACCAAAAAGCGGTTGAGAAAAGCTTACACAAGCCCGTGGCGATCGAATTACTCAATAAATTTAAAGAACAATTGGCGACGGTTGATCCATTTGAGCCTGCCCCACTAGAAGAAGCTCTGAAAGCCTTTGTTGAACAACAAGGCATCAAAATCGGCGAACTCGTCCATCCCTTGCGTGTTGCAATCAGTGGCAAAGCAGTTGGTCCTGGACTCTACGATTGCTTGTCGCTGCTTGGTAAAGAAAAGTGTTTGACACGAATCGATCGTGCAGTGAAGACGAACGCTTCCTAGTAAAACGATCTAGATAGCGGACACGGCTCGCTGCGTATCTTCCTGCAAGTATCTCGCTCCCCACATCCAGAACAAACCGCTAATGAGAATAGCAAACGATACAGCGACAAATCCTGCGTTCATATTGCCACCGAAAGAATCGTTGATTGCTCCGATCAGAGGTGGGCTAATAACATCGCCGAGTGCGTGAATGACAAAAATATTCAGCGCAAATGCGGCAGCGCGAATTGAGGGATGAGTAACATTGGCAATGATCGTATTGGTTGGACCCGTGCAAAAGAAAACGCAGAAGCAGGCGACGAAGATTAAGATCCACGCCGTCGGAAATGGCGTGATGGTTAATAACAAGAACAACGGAAAACCCGCGATCATCGCAACCCCGGACACCAAAAAGTAAGAACCCGGCCAGCGTGATCGCAGTTTATCTCCAAGCCAACCGCCGGCCAGCGTCGCCGAAAGTCCGGAGACGACAATGATCGGTCCGAACCATGAGTTCGCCTTTTCCAGTGAAATACTTCCTTGCGTATGCCACACAATGTATTTCGGCATCCAAAACGCAATGCCTCCTAAGGCAAATGTCATTGCTGTCATGCCGGCCGTGTTGAGTAAAAACGATGGAATGCGCCACAACTGCTTGTATTGCGTTAACCCAGCGTTTTTTTTAGTAAGATGATTTTGAGACTGCAAAGCCATGCCTGTGCGCGACGGATCTCGCATCCAAAGCGCTAACACACCCAAGAGCAATCCCGGCGGCACGACCACAAAAAATGCCCAGTGCCAGGTGTATCCGAGATTTAATATTTGACCACCCAATAAATACCCCAGCGCTCTACCTACCGGAATTGCCGCGTAAAACCAAGCCAACACGCGGCCGCGGCGTTCGACGGCATAAAGATCAGAAATAATGTCAGGCGCCACAGGGCCATAAGCGGCTTCGCCAATGCCGACAAAAATACGAGTCGTAAACATCGCAACAAATCCGGTTGCCAATCCCGATGCTCCGCTGGCAAGGCTCCACAAAATGACGCCGATCCCAATCAGTGTCCAACGATTGAATCGTTCCGCCAGCCAACCGAAGAGGGGCGCAAAACACATATAACTAACCATGAACGCAGTGCCGAGCCATCCAGCCGCCTCATCGCTGCAACCAAATTCTTCCTGCACTTTCGCAACCACTGCGGACAAGACTTGACGATCGACGTAATTAAAAAGATTGATCGCCAACAACAGACATAATGACCAACGCGCGCCAGAAACAACCGATCGTTCTCTGGAGATAGATTCCTTTGCGGTGTGCGGTGGCTGTTGCATTATGCACAGAGTCTAACTGTTCCGACGTTCCAACGCAGCGCGAACTTCCGGCAGAGGGTAATCAATGATTGGCAGCTCCAGGCCGCTCAGTTCTTTGAGCCGTCGCCAGCCGCGGGTAACCAGCAACTCTCGCTGCCGAACATAAGTGGCATCAAGCTGACGCTTATCGAATGGGCCTTCAACTGCCACAGGTTCAAATTCCTCATCCGTGATGAACTGCGCCAACACCGGATTACAGCGAATATGGCGCTCGCGAGAAGTGTGAAGTACTTCAGGATCAACCTCGCCAATGACAAATCGCAAATACAGATCGCTATCCGTGATCGCTTCGACGTCGCCGCCGCAAACATCGCACAGATAGCCTTCTTCGCATTTGGCCATATTTCAAAGGTAGAACGCCAGAAACTGAAGGCAGAAAATTAACTCTTTCCTAATTTACAAACTCAACACGTCTGCCATGCTATACAATCCTGGCTCTTGATCGTACAAAAACTTCGCCGCGACCAGCGCTCCTTGGGCATAACAATCGCGGTTGCTGGCCCGCACCGTTAGCTCCAGCGTTTCACCAAGCAAGCCAAAAATAATCGTATGCTCGCCCGGGTTGTCGCCGGTGCGCACGGCGTGATAGCCGATTTCGTCATGAGGACGAGCACCAGGGCGACCTTCTCTGCCATGCTGATGCTTAGAAAGTCCCATCGACTTTGCAATAATCTCGCCGAACTTCAGTGCTGTGCCGCTGGGCGCATCTTCCTTATAACGGTGATGACGTTCGATGATTTCAACATCGGCGCCACTCGGGTGTTCTCGCAAAGCCCGCCCTGCGATTTCCGACATCTTCATCGCCAGGTTCACGGCCAGGCTCATGCTGGGCGACCACAACAGCGGAATCGTTTTCGCCGCCTGTTGCAGTTCTGCTTGTTGCGTGGCATCCAAGCCCGTGGTCGCCACGACGAGAGGAATTTTCTTGGCCACGCACGTCTTTAAAATCGACATCGTGCCCGCCGGAACCGAAAAATCGATGACAACATCCACCGGCACATTTAATTGCGACGCAACCGGCACACCTAAATTTCGCAGCCGCGCAACAACACCAACATCTTCACCCAGCTTAGGGTACTTGGCCGATTCTAAAGCGGCGACAATTTGTAGTTCATCATCGACCGAACCAAGTGCGACCAGCCGCTGGCCCATGCGTCCAGCAGCTCCATGAATACCAAGTTTGATAGGTGGTTTAGGCATCGATATTTAATAGCCCGACGATATGAGTCGGGAAAATAAGTTACGTCGTACTTTCTAGCTGCTACGGTCAGGCTGCGTTAGCTGTAAAGCTGAATCGCCTTAATGATCTCGTCCAAGTCGTTGTTAACAGTCACGGCTCGATTGGCAAACGCGGCTCGCTTCACGCCACGGCTGCCCAGAACCTTGTTGAACTGTTCTTGATCGGTGGTGTGATACGCCACCGTGGCGGTCGGATCTTTCAATTGGTGCCCGGTGAGGATACATACAACGCGTTCTTCACGGCCAATGATCCCCTCACTCACAAGCTGCTTCGCTCCAGCCACGCTGGCAGCGCTGGCCGGCTCGCAACCCAAGCCCCCTGCTCCTACTTGAGCCTTCGCATCCAGCATCTCTTGCTCGGTCACTTCTCGCACCACGCCGTCGCAAAAATCCAAAGCGCGAAGACATTTATTCAAATTCACCGGACGATTGATTTCGATCGCGCTAGCAATCGTGTCAGCCCGGCGATGCGCCGCATCGAGTTCAGCATAGTAACCACGCGTAATACTGTTATCGGGCCGGCCGCCGTTCCATCGCAATTTTCGGCGTTCGTAAAGTTCGTAAAGTGTGTTCGCTCCCGCCGCATTGATAATCGCCAGTCGCGGTACACGATCAATCAAGCCAATCTCTTTCAGTTCGGCAAATGCCTTTCCAAAAGCGCTCGAGTTGCCAAGATTCCCGCCCGGCACGACGATCCAATCCGGCACCTGCCAACCAAGCGCCTCCAGCACCCGAAACATAATCGTCTTTTGGCCTTCCAAGCGGAACGGGTTAACGCTATTCACCAAGTAAATTCCTTGGCTTGCCGAAACCTCTTTAACCCGTTGCATCGCATCGTCAAAGTCGCCGGCAATTTGCACGGTCAGCGCGCCATAGTCCAAAGCTTGCGACAGCTTACCGTAAGAAATTTTGCCCGACCCGATGAAGATAATCCCCTTCATCAATCGCGTAACGGCACAATACAAAGCCAGCGATGCACTGGTGTTCCCCGTCGATGCACAAGCCGCCCGCCGGGCATTGACCATCCGGGCATGCGTAAACGCCGCCGACATGCCGTTATCTTTAAAACTGCCCGAAGGGTTCATCCCTTCGTATTGCAAATACAGTTGGCCGCCGCTCAGCCCGACAAACTTCCCCACCGTCGAAGCATGCTGAAGCAAGGTTTGCCCTTCGCCGATGGTCACGGCCATTTCGGCCGGTGCAAAAGGGAGCAATTCTCGAAACCGCCAAACGCCGCTGAAGCACAATGGCTCCAAGCGACGCATCCATTTCGATTCAAACCATTGAAGCGACGACGGCGGCCGCACGCGGTCCCAATCGTAGGCTACATCCAGCAATTGGCCGCATTTGCAGGCAACACGCGATTCTTCCAAGCCATACGTCGCCCCACAATCGGGCGAAATGCACCGCTGAAAGGCAACGTCGGTTTTCACAGCAACACTAATAACAAAACCCTTTTTTCACAAAAAGTTGCAGCGTAACGCAGAACTAATATTGTCAGTGTAGATTAGCCACAGGCAGGGTGAAAGTAGAACCCAATCAAGGAATTTCGGGAAATAACGAATTCATCATAATGATGAATGAATGTTCCAGTCAGGCCCTTACGGCGCTTGTTCCAAACGAACCCAACCAATGGCGGTTACCGATCAATTTTTTACTCACGCGCCAGTCGGCAACAACCACGTCCAAGGGCCGATTTCCCGGGCTTTGACACCCCTGGGCTGGCTATCTATAATCACAAGTCTGTCCATAGCGAATCGCACCCCAACTGTAGATTTCAGCAGCGGAGAAGTCGATCGATGAAGAAGACAGAGGCCAAGCCATATAAAACCATCTTAATCGCGTTGCGGGCAAGGTTGAGGGGGGATGTCACCCAATTAGCGGACGCCGCTCTGAAGAAAAATGGCGAAGGAAATGGGGATATGTCGAGTATGCCCATTCACATGGCCGACCTGGGTAGCGATAACTTCGAGCAGGAATTCACCCTCAGCCTCATGGAAAACGAGGAAGAAACTCTCGGAGCCGTCGAAGCCGCTTTAGAACGAATCGACGCCGGCATTTACGGCGACTGCGAAGAATGCGGCACCAAAATCCCAAAAACTCGCCTGCAAGCCATTCCCTACACCGCACTGTGCGTCAAATGTGCTTCCGCCATGGAAGCCCGCCGTTAATCAGTTGCCCCTAAATTAGTCATTTGAGCAGCCATAATTTGCATCACGGAAAGGTGCCCTCCGGACCATGAAGTCGGTCCCCACATGGCGAATCGCTCTCTTCTTTGGCCTCGTCATTGGCGGCTCTGCTGCCGATCTGGCTACAAAGCAGTGGATCTTTTCCAAATTAGGAATGCCCAGTGGCAGGGAAAAGATCGTGATCATTCCCC
>CAZIGP010000006.1:0-19919 GCA_964538425.1 uncultured Pirellulales bacterium
GGAACGAATGGTAATGGGCAGCCGAGCGGGGCGGCCAAGGTGGCCACACAAGCATAAATTGACAAGTCGACCGCGAATTGCACGGATGTTTGCGGGATGAGACGACAACAACAAAATCCAATCATATTTCATTCTTTGATCTGACCCGCGAAATTCGCGGCGAAACATATGACTACTCATTCTGATTCGCATGCTGCAAACGATCATAACGGTCATGCGTCGCATCCTGATGCGTTCGAAGTGCGCGTGTTGCGGCAGGACGGGCCGGGCCAATCGAGTTACTGGCAGCGGTTTCAAGTGCCATACGAAACGGACATGAATATCATCAGCGTGCTGCAACGGATTGCGGCAATGGCCAAGACGGTTGACGGCCAGAAGGTGGCGCCGGTTACTTGGGATTGCAATTGCCTGGAGGAGGTTTGTGGCGCTTGCACGATGGTGATTAACGGCCGAGTGCGGCAGGCTTGTTCGGCACTGGTCGATCGATTGTTGGAGGATAACCCGTCGGAGATCGAACTGCGGCCGGCATCGAAGTTTCCTGTCGTGCGAGATTTGATGGTCGATCGTAGCCGCATGTTTCAGGCTTTGAAACGCATTAAAGGCTGGATTCCGGTCGACGGCTATTTCGATCACGGCGCTGGTCCTCGGGTTTCGCCCGAAGTGCAACAGCAAGCGTATCCACTGAGCGAATGCATGACATGTGGCTGTTGTTTAGAAGCTTGCCCGCAGTATCTGAAGGTGGAAGTACGTCGACATGAAGGAGAGAGCGACGAGCATTTTGAAGCACGCAAGCGAGCGGAATACAACCGCGGATTTATTGGTGCGGCAGCAATTAGTCAGGCGATGCTGTTCAATATGCATCCTACAGGGCAAATGAACGCCGACGAGCGGCTTGACGGTTTGATGGCCGAAGGCGGCATTCAAATGTGCGGCAATGCCCAGAATTGCGTGGCGGTGTGTCCGAAATCGATTCCGCTGACGCGTTCGATTGCCAAGGCCGGCCGAGCCACGACAGTTTATGCCATTAAGAAATTATTCGATTTCTAATTACGTTCGACTTCGAAGTGGATGTAGAGCCGAGCGCGAAGTTCGAGGCCTAGCGCTGTGTCTGCTGAATTTTTAACGAATCTTGCCGCCATTGCTGTGGGCGGTTTTGTTCTCTGGGGGTTGTGGTATGCCGCGCAACCGCGCCCACTGTTCGAAATTCATTTGCTCGATGGCACGCTGCAGGTGAAGATTGGCAAAGTGACACCGGCATTCTTGCAAACGATCGAAGAGATTGCCGAAGCAAACGATTTAACAGAAGCGATCGTTCGTGGATACACCAGAGGAACGCGAATCCGGCTTAAGTTTTCTGCGGAAGTTCCCGAGCCATGCCAACAGCAATTGAGAAACTGGTGGGCAGAGCATGGCTGGACTGCGCCGAAAGTGATTCGGAAAAATTGTTGCCGATAGTGGTTAAATTACGGATGAGCTATTGAGGTGCAACGGCAAGGTATCGCGAGTAGGCTTCATTCCACGCGCCAGAATTTTGCGGCTGGAATTCTTCTACAGGAAAGCTTGAGCGAACAATTTCGCGGGCTTCGGCAATGTTTGCAACTTCACCGGCTGCGACGGCTTGCATCATGATGTTGCCGATGGCAGTTGCTTCGGTGGGGCCGGTTAAGACGTGGCGGTTGCAGGCGTCGGCAGTCATTTGGCAGAGTTGACGATTATTAGCGCCACCACCGACAACATGGATGGTTTCAAGATGCCCGCCGATTAGTTCTTCGAGCCAGCCTAGTACTCGGCGGTATTGCATTGCGAGACTTTCCAAGGCACATCGAATTACCGCACCTTCATCGGCGGGAACTGGTTGATTCGTGCGACGGCAGAAGTCGCGAATGGCAGCGGGCATATCTTTCGGCGCGAGGAAAATCGGATCATCGGGATTGATGAAGGACACGAGAGGTTTGGAAGCGGCAGCGGCTTGGGTGAGAAGATCCCAGGAATACGATTTACCCGATTCATTCCAAACGCGACGGCATTCCTGGACCAACCAGAGGCCACAAATGTTTTTCAAGAGTCGAGTGGTGCCGCCGACGCCCCCTTCGTTGGTGAAGTTGAGTTCCAGGCATTTTTCATTGATGACTGGCTGCGGAAGCTCGACGCCCATGAGTGACCATGTTCCGGAACTGATATAACACCAATCGGGACGAGAACCGAATTTGCTTGCGGCTGGCACAGCCATCACGGCGCTGGCGGTGTCGTGCGTTCCTGGTGCAACGACTGGTACACGGTTCATGCCGATCGATGCAGCTATGGGCGCGGTAAGAATGTCAAGTTTGGTTCCCGGTTGCACGATATTGCCAAGGAAATGCGTTGGCAGTTTGAGTTGATCCAGCAATTCGGTGGCCCAGCGACCTTTCACTGGGTTAAAGAATTGCGTGGTTGTGGCATTGGTCATTTCGACCGACTTTACGCCACTCAACAACCAATGGAACACATCGGGCATGAGCAGCATCGTTTCGGAGATGTTTATTAGTGGCGAGTTTTGTACCTGCATCGCGAGGAGTTGATACAACGAATTAATCTGCAGGAACTGCAAACCGGTATGTGCAAAAATTTGATCGCGCGGCACGATGGAAAGTGCGTGAGCGAGCATGCCGTCAGTGCGTGGGTCACGATAACAAACAGGGTTGCCGAGCAGTTCGTCACGAGGGCCAAGGAGCGCGAAATCGACGCCCCAGGTATCCACGCCGATGCTTGCCACGCGATTACCGTGCTTGTTATGAGTAGCCCGCAAGCCAGCTAGAACATGCTGCCACTGACCGAGCAGATTCCAATACAACCGGCCGGCGGCGGCTATGGGACCGTTTTCGAAACGGTATTGCTCCTCGAGCGTGAGCCGCTTGCCATCGAACAGGCCGGCCACATGGCGTCCGCTGGAAGCACCAATATCGACAGCAAGATAGCAGCTTTGGGTCATAGGCAATTTGGCGGACTATATAATGGAGGGTAAAGCGTTTTGCGGAAATGATTTACGGCCTTTAATTTAAAGGCAATGAAGCTGGATTTGTAGCAGCGCCACTCGATTTTCGCTCAAAACTTGCGGTCGATATAACCGTTACAAATTGAAGTATTTTGCTGATTTAGGTCGATAGTTTACAGTGGAGCAGTGCATAGTTGACTTATATGAGCAACATTAGTATGATTCAAAACTCACGGAGGTTTTCGCCGTAATGGTTTTTTGAACCTTTCGCGGAGATCCAAGCATGACGCTACCCGCCAAGAAATTTATGCCGTAATCGATTGTTGAATCTAAGTCTGGGCCATCGCTATATATCTTTCCTCCGTCCGACGAGCAAGGACGTTGTGATGTGTAAGCTATTGCAGATCCGCCGGTTGCAACGCCGGAATTTCTTGAATACCTGGCTGCCGAAAGCGCGAAGCTCGAAACAGCTTCGCCGTGGGAAGTTATCCAGTGGGGCGTTGATCATTACTTTCCGAAGTTGACGATGGCTACGGCTTTCGGGCCTGAAGGCTGCGTGATTATTCACATGCTGGGCACAATCGAGCCACGAGTGCATGTGTTTAATCTCGACACCGGCTATCAGTTCAAAGAAACATTAGATTTGCGTGATCGCATTGCTCAGCGGTATGGCATTACGGTGGAATATAAACGTCCGGCGACAACCGTTGAGGAGTACGAAGCCCAGCATGGTGGGCCGCTTTACAAAACGAATCCTGATCAATGCTGCGCAGATCGCAAAGTCAGTGTTTTAAAAGCGGCGGCCGAAGGATGGCACGCTTGGATGAGCGGAATCCGCCGCGATCAAAGCCCGGATCGTGCAAAAGCCGCGATCATTGGGTGGGACAAGAAATTCAACCTGGTCAAGATTAGCCCGCTGGCGAATTGGACGAAAAAGGAAGTTTGGAAGCTAATTACTGACGAGAATATTCCGTACAATCCATTGCACGATCAGGGATATCCTAGCATCGGCTGCTGGCCTTGCACTCGAAGTGTGATGTTTGGTGAAGACGAACGAGCCGGTCGTTGGAGCGGATTCAAAAAGACCGAGTGTGGGTTGCATACGTCGGATTAGTTTAAGCACGGATCGCTGAGCGTTGGACTGCCAAAAACTCCGTTGTGTTCCTTATTTCACGCCGCTCTTAGTTTTCTCATGAAGCTTTCTGCGAAAACCGAATATGCTTGTCTTGCTGTGCTAGAGCTTGCGCGAGCTTTTGAATCGATGGAGCCCGTGCGAATTCGAAACATTGCTGCAGAACATGGGATTCCATCACGTTTCTTGGTGCAAATTCTGTTGCAGCTTAAGGGGGCCGGTTTGGTGCAGAGCACACGTGGGGCGGCGGGCGGATATCAGCTTATCAAGTCACCCGATGAGATTACCCTGGGTGAAGTAATGGCTGTGATCGACGGTCAGCAGGAATTGCCGAACCCTAATACTTCTCGTTCTGCTTCTCGCCGGGCGCTACTGCGAGCCTGGCGTGACGTGCTTCTCTCAGAGCACCAAATGCTGCAGGAGTTAACATTTGCCGACTTGGTACGTCGTGCTACGGGCGAAGTCGACTCGATGTATCATATTTGAGAAGCTTTTACCGAGCGGCGAATTGTTGAGCTTGCTTGGCGATATCGATGCCGACAAATTCATTCCAGGCAGCTAAGAGCCGTCGATAAGTTTTTCCAGGTTTGCCAGATCCGATAGATTGGCCATTGAATTTGGTCACAGGCAACAAGCAATTGGGCGTGCTGGTAAGGAAAGCTTCATCGGCCTTTGCCAAATCTGCAGGTGTGAGGGCACGCTCGATAAATGGAATTTGCAAGCGGCCTGCTAATTCGACGATGACCTGTAAGCTGATTCCTGGCAGCACTTGTGCTTTTGGAGGCGAGATCAAACCTTCGTTGGCAGAATATACGATGATGTTGGAGGTTGAGGTTTCTGTCAGATTACCGTCGGCTTCATGTAGTACCGCCCGCGCACCAGGATGAGAGATTGCGGCTTGCCGATCGGCCAGGAAGTAATGCATTCGGCTGCGACACTTTAATTCTGCTGGCCACGAGGCGTGGGGGATTTGTTGAATCGGAGTCGTCGCCAAGGAGACGCCTTCTTCGTACAAGTTTGCCCATAAAAAAAATGGAAGCCGGTACGTATGTAAGCCAACCGTTGGGCCGGCTCGATGGCCTTCGGCCATCGCAGCGTATGGCCCTGGCGTGACGAAGATACATAGCCCAAGGTCATCGGCGGGATCGACTAGCGGAAAGTTATATTTCACTAGGCGCTCAGCGATATCTGCCAGATCGGAAACCGATTCGTTCGGTTTAATGCCAGTAATTTTTAGCGACCGAAGCAATCGTTCTAAATGCTCGGGCAGCCTAAATACTTCGCCATGAAAGGTTCGTAACTGCTCGGTGACCGTGGCACCTAGCACAAAACCGGCATCGAATACCGGCAAAACAGCATGCGACGCTGGAACAATTTGACCATTGAGATATGCGATGGATTCAGTCATCACCTTAATATATCAATCCGACCCACAGTTAAGGGAGGTACGGAGGCGGGGCTAGAAATCATACCAAATGCCGCCACCAATTTGTTGCTCACTGTCGGTGTAGAATTCATCGAGCGTGGTGGGACCAGTTTGATAATGAAAGCCCACTCGCAGTAGTTGGCCACCAGTTAAGGGGCGCCACTGCCAACCGGTTTCGAAGGTAAAAGGACCGCCAAAGTCGTTTTCTTCGCGCAAAAGTCCGTTCAAGGCGACAAAAGGCGCACCACGAGCGCCACGCACGAGCGGGCTATATTCCATGCCAAATTGGAAGGCCCAGGGTTCATTGCCGCCGTCGGTCCAATAGCCGTAATCGACTTCGCCGTAGAGGCGTAAATCGTCGAGAATAAAATAGGAGTGGCCCCAGACAAACGCATTACGACTGAAATTGATTCGCGTGAAGTCTGGATGTTTTGCGGCGAATTCGTCGCCCAAGTGAGCGCTGGTATGGTACCAAGCGATTTTCATTTGATAACGTCCCCAACCGAATGTGAGGGGAATGCCGATTCGGAAATCATAGCCGTCAACATCGCTATTTTCTTCGGGGTCTTGGCGAATAAATGCGGCTCCTTCGACATCCAATTGCCAGCCATCGGGACGGAAATCGGCGCTGGTGCCATATCGCAGCAAGCCGATACGAGCGCCAAGCATGCCGTCGAATTTGGTGCCTAAATTGGGATCGTTGAAAATAATCGCGGCCATGCGAGGCTCTTCAGGACCGGCTAAATAAGAGTGCCAAATTAAGCCTGGCGGCAAAAGTTGCCAGTGCCACGGCTCGCAAGAATAATCTGCGCAATCGGGCAAAACGGTACCGGGAGGCAACGAAGGTGCTGTAATCGTCGTGTAAACACCCGCAGGGTTTTGCGGCTGCATGGATGGTGATTGAATCGTCGACAAAGTTCCCGGCGGGACATTTTCTGCGACCGGAACTGCATCAAGAATTAGTACCGATTGGTTGCGAGTGTCGTAGGCTGTACGTGGAGCGAGAGGGTCACTTCCAATGCTTGCGTAAGGGGAAGCAGTATTGGTCGCATAGGGCGATTGTGGCGCGTAAATCGATGTAGCGGTAGCAAATGTTGTCGGCGGCAAAATTGAGATGCCGCCCGCTGTTTGCGCGAAAGCCGAAGCTTGGACGGCAACGATGATCGATGCCACCAGGAGCGCAATGGTTCGAAATTGGCGGACGTTGTAGCCCATCAAAATTTTGCTAGAGCGATCGCTAAGGCGAAGAGCCAATGGCCGATATAGCCGGATGAAAAGGTCGCAAAGTGTACCACACGCGAAAAATGTATCCCAGAGCGATTTCTCGGGTTGTAAGTCATTTATTTGTATGATTTTATGGCTGATTTTGGCTGGGTATCTATTCGCGAATTCGGTGGGTTCTATCGGTGGCGGCACCAGATACCTACAATCCAACAAAGGCTTGAATTACGAACGACGGATAGATTTCTGACTTTCTGTTTTCTGCATGGTACTTCTCGAATTTAGCGTATCTCCGCTGGGTGTTGGCGAGAGCGTTAGCGCTGAAGTAGCTCGCTGTTTAGAGATCGTCGAAGAATCGGGACTTGATTATCAACTTCACGCCATGGGGACGCTCATCGAAGGCGATCTGGCCGACGTGCTTGGTGTTATGCAAAAGTGCATTGAAGCCGTGGCCGCGGATCATTCGCGAGTTACTTGCACCGCCAAGCTTGATTTACGTAGTGGCCACAGCGGCCGACTCCAATCGAAAGTCACCAGCGTTGAACGGCAACTGGGACGGCGGCTCAAAAAAACACCTGAGATTAATCCATGAAATCAAGCGATGCCTCTGCAGTTGCGGCCGTTCTTGGAAAAGTACCAAGCGGCCTATTTATCCTTACCATCCGGCGCGAAGACCAAGAAACTGGGATGTTAGCCAGTTGGGTCATGCAAGCGGGATTTGAGCCGCCGATGGTGACGGTGGCCGTAAAACAAGGACGATATGTCGGCGAGTGGTTAACGGAGGGGGCCCCATTCTTGCTCAATGCCTTAGGGGAAAACAGTAAAGCGTTGCTCAGCCACTTTGGTCGAGGTTTTGAGCCGGGCGAACCCGCTTTTGACGGACTCGATATAACCCGCACCATCGATAACCTGCCAGCGTTAACGGATGCTTTAGGGTATCTCGAATGCAAGCCCAAAGGGCACGTCGATTCCGGTGATCATCGTATTTTCATTGCAGAAGTCATTGATGGGCAAATGACCAAGGATAGCTCACCTTATGTTCACATTCGTAAGAACGGATTACGGTATTAATGCCTGCCACGAATTCTATCGTGCCGCTATAATTTAATTTACTTCTCACATTTTTTACGCCGCAATTGAGTTCGCATGACAGTCGCCACGCTGCCGAAATTGGTTGATGAGTTACGCGAGGTGGTAGGCGTTGATGGCGTATTATCGGCACACGCCGATTTGCTGGTTTATGAATGCGACGGTTTCGTCATTGAGAAAAACTCCCCGGACGTCGTTGTTTTTCCACGAACCACGCAACAAGTGGCTGACATTGTAAGGTTGGCTAACAAGCATGGCGTGCCGTTTGTGCCGCGGGGAGCAGGTACAAGCTTGGCTGGCGGCTGCCTGCCCGTCGGGGGCGGCGTGATGATCGTACTTACTCGAATGAAGGCGATCGAAGAAATCAATCTGCGAGATCGCTATGCAATTGTGCAGCCAGGTGTCGTCAATGCATGGCTAAATCAGGCTTTGAAAGGGACCACTTATCACTATGCCCCTGATCCTTCGAGCCAAGGGGCTTGCACGATTGGCGGCAATGTAGCGACCAATAGTGGCGGTCCGCATACACTCAAATACGGCGTGACGGTAAATCACGTTCTGGGGGTCGAAGCGGTATTGGCGGATGGTCGAATTGTGCAATTCGGTGGCCCGGCAGAAGATTCGCCTGGCTTAGACTTGGTTGGAGCCATTGTGGGCAGCGAAGGAACGATGGCCATCGTTACAAGAGTTTGGGTGCGATTGACGCGAGATCCAGAAGGCTGCCGCACTTTGTTGGCTGTTTACGATTCTGTCGATGATGCTTCGAACACCATTAGCGAAATCATTGGCGCTGGGATTATTCCCGCAGCGCTCGAAATGATGGATCAAGGCATTTTGGTGGCGGTCGAGCAGGCCTTCAAATTTGGGTTTCCGCTAGATGCTAAAGCGATATTACTCATCGAAGTTGATGGACTAGAAGCCGGGCTCGATGGGCAACGTGACCAAATTATCCAGCTCTGCAAAAAATGTAACGCACGTGAAGTTCGACAAGCCAAAGATGCTCAAGAGCGTTTATTACTTTGGAAGTGTCGCAAACAAGCGTTCGGAGCAGTCGGTCGGTTAAGCCCTAGCTATTGCACCCAAGATGGCGTGGTGCCGCGCACCAAGCTGCCGCATATTTCGCGGCGAATTCGCGAAATCGGCGAGAAGTACAACATTCGCATTGTGAATGTGTTTCATGCCGGCGATGGAAATATCCATCCGATTTTACTGTTCGACGAACGCGATGCCGAGCAAATTATGCGAGTGCTTGCAGCCAGTACAGAAATTCTGGATGAATGCATTAATTGTGGTGGCAGTGTGACAGGTGAACATGGCATTGGTGTAGAAAAAATTGGCTTTATGCATAAGCTGTTTACCTTAGAAGACTTGGACGTCATGGAACGTTTGCGAAAAGCATTTAATCCTGATGGACGGCTAAGCCCTTGCAAAATGCTGCCTACGGCCGGAGCCTGCGGCATGGAACAAAATGGCCGTTCCCACGGCAATCCTATCGTGCAAATTCGACCTGGACGCCGAGCGGCAATGTGATGAAGAGACTTTATTTAAAGAACTCCCAGAATTGAACTTTTTGTGTCTGCTGTTGCTAATTTATTACCGCTGACCGATACGTTAACGCCGGCCGATCAGGCGGAGTTCGCACAAATCGCGCGCGAGGCATACGGCGACAGTGTGCCCATTGATCCAATCGGTGGGGGGACCAGTTTGGATTTTGGTTTGCCGGCGCGCGATGCCGGATTAGGATTGTCAACTCGAGGATTGAGGCGGGTGGTCGACTACCCTGCGCGGGACATGACCATCACCGTCGAAACCGGCATTACCATGGATGTATTGGCTGCGACTTTGGCTAAGGAAAAACAACGATTACCGATTGATTTGCCGCACGCAAATCAAGCGACTTTAGGTGGTGTCATCGCGACGAATACTTCAGGGGCACGACGCTTTGGCTGCGGTACGATGCGTGATTATGTCATCGGAATCACTGCCGTCGATGGTCGAGGCACAACATTTCACGGTGGCGGCCGAGTGGTGAAAAATGTTGCTGGTTACGATTTTTGCAAATTGCTTACTGGTTCGCTTGGTACGATTGGTCTGATCACCCAAGTGACATTGAAAGTGAAGCCAATTCCTGAGTCGTGCCGATTTATTTCGTGCCGACTTCGCAATTTACAATTAGCAGAAAAATTGCTTGAAAGCCTGACGACGACTCGCACTTCGCCAACAGCAATTGAACTTTTGCTCGGGCCTGCTTGGCAGAATGATTCGGCTTTAGGTGTTTTAGCCGCGGGAGAAATTGGGCACTTGGCGATTGGTGTTGAGGGTACGGCCGCGGAAGTCGATTGGATGATTTCTACGCTTTATCACGAATTGCACAAACAGGGCGCCAACCCCGAAGTGATTTCAGCCGACCAAACCGCGGGCTTGTGGATGCGGCTAGCGCAATTTCCGGTCGAAGGGAGCGAGTCGTTAGTGATTAGAGCATCGCTTCGCCCAACGCGGGTCGTTGAATTTGTCGAGCGCCTGCGGCGAATTGATTCGCAATGCAGCATCCAGTCGCATGCTGCCAGCGGCATTGTTGTGGCGCGTATGTCAGAATTTGGGTCGGGTGGAATTTCAAAATTGCTGGTGAGCACGTTACAGCCTGCGGCGACTGAAAATGGCGGGCATGTGATTGTGCTATCATGTTATCAGCCAGGGGAACTTACGCGGCAAGCCACTTGGGGCAGCGTCGGCGATGCAGGTTCGATCATGGAAGAAATTAAACGTCGGTTCGATCCTAAAAACTTGTTGAATCGCGGCCGGTTTGTTTACGCAGGATGATAAAACATGCAGACGGTAGAGAGCAAAATTCAGAATGAGGAGCAAAGCGATTTGGCGCGAGAAGAACGCGCGAATCCCGGAGCGGGAATCGATTATGGCTTGTTCCTTGATTGCGTTCACTGTGGCCTTTGCACGGCATCTTGCCCAACTTATGCAGAATTAGGGGATGAGAACGACAGCCCTCGAGGACGGATTTACTTGATGCGGGCTGTGACTGACAAGCGTATCGAGCTGTCGAACGAAGTTCGACGGCATTTAGAATTGTGCTTAGACTGTCGAGCTTGTGAAACCGCTTGTCCCTCGGGCGTGCAATACGGCAAGTTAATTGAGCCGTTTCGCGTGGCCATGGAACAAATGGGTGATGAGCCTAAGAAAAGTCACGATTGGTTTCATCGTTGGATTTTGTTTGGCGTGTTTCCGTACCCTGCCAAAATGGCAAAGTTGCTCATTCCTGCGCGTCTAGCACAACGCACCGGTTTAATGTGGCTTGCAGAAAAGTTCGGCATGTTGCGATTGTTGCCGCCACGGCTTCGGCAGCTTACTCGAATGTTACCGCCACCGGCGCGGCGAGGGCGAAAACTACCAGAAGTGTTGCCTGCGATGGGAAAACGCCGGGCAAGAGTGGCACTTTTTACAGGTTGTGTGAGCGATGCAATGTTCCGTCCTACGAATTGGGCCACTGCTCGTGTATTACAACAAAATGGTTGTGACGTCTTGGTGCCACGCACTCAAGGTTGTTGCGGTGCGATTCATTTGCATGCCGGATCAAGCGAGCCAGCGCGAGAGTTTGCTGATGCTAACTTAGCTGCGTTTGATTTCAGTCAAGTTGATGCCGTGGTTGTAAATATTGCCGGTTGTGGAGCCATGCTAAAAGATTATGGCCATCATTGGCACGATGAACGCCAACCTCAACGCGAAGCTTTCGCCGAAAAAGTGCGAGATATTCATGAGTTTCTCGATGATCTTGGTCCGGTGGCGCCCCAAGGAGAAATTAAACTGAAAGCTACCTATCATGATGCGTGTCATCTGCTCCATGCACAGAAAATCCGCTATGCCCCGCGAAAATTGTTGGCGATGATTCCTGGTCTCGATTTACGTGAACTTCCGGAAACGGAGCTTTGCTGTGGCGCTGCAGGAACCTATAACCTGACACAACCAGAAATGTCTCAGCGACTAAGCCAGCGCAAGATGCAAAATATTCTCAGCACTGGGGCGGAGGCTGTCATCACCGCCAATGCGGGCTGTCTGCTGCAAATCGCTCGGGAAGCTCGGCAACAAGGACAAAAGCTCTCGCTGTATCACCCCATGGACTTGCTCGACTTGAGCTATCGTGGAAAACAGCCGAAGCGCTGAGTAAGAAATTAGACTCGTCGCAGTTCAACGCAGATCCCGCCGGCGCGAAAAATCTTGTGGAATTTTGAGAACCAAAGTTCTTTTACGGGTTCCAATCCTACTTCTTGGCAAGTTTTTAATAGTTCTTGCCGATTGTAGGTGCGGCACAGGAACAAGCGACTAGTCCAGGCACCACCGAAACTTTCTTCGGTTGTCAGTAGCAGCATTCGACCACCGGGTTGCAGCACTCGCGCCAACTCGGCAAGGCCTGGCTTTGCTTCAGGTAGGTGCTCTAGCACATAGCCGCATGTCACACAATCGAATGTGCCATCGGAAAACGGTAACCGAGTGAGATCGGCCGAAAGAAACTGCGGGCGATTCGTATTCAATCTGCCACGCGCACGCCGTAACATTTCTGGCGAAAGATCAAAGCCCGTGATGGTGGCGTCTTTATCGGCATATTTCAACATATGTCGAATGATCTGGCCCGCGCCGCTGCCGACATCGAGCAAACGTTTCACGCCGCGCAAATCAAATCGGCGTTTTCGAAACAGTCGATCACCCAGCGGAGCATGAAGCGAGACTAAGCTGCACATCCAGAGCAGCGCGCCTTTAGGGCCATCGTATACTCGGCGCACTTCATCGCGGTATTCTGAATAGCTGACTTTCTGCCAGAGTGTGTTTTCTACCAAGCGATGAATGACATTGCCGCCGCGCTTAGCGCGTTTGCCCCGCGTTCGGCGTCGAGGAGGTTTGACGAGCGTGGAATGGTCGTCCATAGCCCGAACGTTAAAGTGTGGAAAGCGTTGAATCAGACCGTGTGGTAATGGGCAAACGGTATTCTGTGCGATTACACGTACACCCGGCGATTGTAGATATACCACTCTAGAAGTAAAACGGCTAGTCCAGCCAGCAACAACCACCGCCAAGTTTCCCGGCGAACCGGTTCATAGCCTGGGCTGGCATCGACAGAAATGTGCCCTATTTGGATGGACTTTTCCTTCGCAGGGCGAATGTTGCTTTCCAGTTCATCAAACAAGTTGACGGTGAATTGTTCGATGGTTTTATCGTTTTCCTGGACTTTATACGGCCCTAATTCTTCGGTGTCGCTGAATTGAAATGAACCGGTCCGGCTTCGCGGAGCCGTAAGCCGCGCACCTTGCGGGGTGAGCACTTGGAGCTCATCGACAGGTAAATCGCTTTTTAAGGCAAGCGGGTGCCCAGGCTTTACTGTTTCGCCGGCCTGAGCGCCGTCGTTGCCTCCCAAGTATCCAAGCACCGCAAACACAAAAGTGGGAAAACTGCGGCGAAGTATCCAGTTGGTGTTGACATAGCGCTCGCCCATCTTATCGACGCCGTAAATGTCAAATCCCATCACAGCATCTTCAAAGCCCTCTCGAGGAGCGATTGCTAAAATGGTGCCTTTATTGGAATCGATCAGCCTTGTGCCTCCAGGAGGCGGGGTAACGGAACGGGCCTCAACGATATCGACGTCTCCTAGATCCAGCCATTGCATCAGAGGATGAGCGCGGTCTAAGTCAATAATTTGCGGATAGTCGATCGATTCGCCGAACTGCCACCATTTGGGGTTTGAACTGGCTTCGGATTTTGCTTCACTGTTTTGAGCATTTTTGTTATCGCTATTTTTTGTCTCGACGTCTGTCTTGTCATCAACGGGTTGAGGTGGAAGCTCGCCAATATATAAGGTATTGGCCCGGGGAGAACGTTCCGGTTGGGAGCGATCGTAGATAATCAAATCGTACATGCCACTGGCAGCTGCTTGTTGATGCTCTTTTGTTTTTAAGACTTCTGGAGCTGCCTTTGAAATTTCAGCGAGTTCGCCGGCACGCTGTGTCGCTAATGCTAACTCTAAAGCTTCATTGCCCGGAGTAATGAGCAGCACTTTTGGCTTGCGTGAGGAGTTTACGGCTGCCCAAGCAAGATTATCATCTGGCAATGGATCGGGATGCACGATCCTCAATTCCAAGATTCCGGAATCCACTTCACCGAGGTCGAATTTTACGCCCTCGGTTTCTCCAGGTTTTACAGCGACTTGGGAAGCATCAATTAAATTGCCATTTAAGAGCAATTCAACTTGCGATTTTACAGCTTCGTTGCCGAAGTTTTCGATGCTGCCGAATGCTTGCAGCTTGTTTTCACGCTCTTCATTTCGTCGTACGCTGAAGGCCACGACTGCTAAGTTGGGTGCATTGGCATCACCGATCGGAATAAACTTAGGTTCCAATGCTCCTAGTGAAAAGCCTTGCACCGATGGAAATCGGCCGTCGCTAAAAATGTAGAGGGTGGCAGGTTGGGCCTCAATGACTTGGTTTTCTTCACCACCATCCTTTTTCAGGTCCGGGTTCACCAATCCCCCTCCCGAATTCGCCAGGCCGACTGCAGCACGAAGGGCCTCGTCGAGTGCTGTGGTGCGTCGCGTGGGTTTTATATTTTCAACTGCCCGCCGAAGGTCTCTCGTGTTTTCTGTAAAACCTTGTTCCACACGGGCAACATCGGAAAAGCTGATAACCATGCCGCTGTCACCACTTGCCATGCTTTCAATGAGAATCAATGCTTGGCGCTTTGCTTCCTGGAGCCGAGAAGGAGCGATATCGGTGGCATTCATACTGGCGGAATTGTCAATCATGAAGATATGGCGTTTACCAAGTAAATCGCCGCTGCGCCAACCGGGTCGCAATAACGAAAAAATTACGAGGGCCAAAATCAATAATTGCAAATAGAGAAGCAGGTTTTGTCGAATGCGTTGCCATAAACTATTGACATGGAGATCTTCAATCGATTTCTGCCATAGATAAGTGCTAGGAACTTCTAAAGGCTGCCGGCGCAACTTAAGAAAATAAAGTGCGACAATCGCCGGGGGCACCGCCAAGACGAGCGCCCATTGCCAAAACGAAAGTGAGGAGATGAAATCCATCGTCAATGGTGAGTTGCTAATTGCTAGAAGCTAACCATTTATTGCCAGTTCCTATTATTTTACTAATCCGCGTTTTCGTAAGTATCCGCTTACCAATTGGTCAACAGGCACGTCGTTTCGTGCCAGCAAATAATTCATGCCGCGGCGATTACAAAAATTTCTGGCGCCATCGACAAAAGAGTTCAAGGTTCGCTTGTAGCGGGCGATCAGCGGGGCACTCGTGGTAATTTCGGCGATGCTTTGGTCTTCGACGTCAACTAATTTTAAATCGCCTTTAATATCAGGATCGATTTCTTCGGCGCTAAGAACTTGAATCACGTAAACATCCATTTGCTGCGAAACTAAATATCTTAGCGCTGTTTCGTAACCGGTTTTGTCCATCAGATCGCTAATGAGTAGCAAGATACCTTTGCCGCTGTTTCGTAGGCAGAAGTTTTTCACTCCTTGAGCCAGCGAGACCGATTCACCCGGTTGGATATTGGCTAGATAGTCCATCATCCGCCACATGCTGCGACGACCGCGTAAAATGGGACCTGGTGTGCGAGGCGATTGCCCTAGAGTTTCAATTCTGGCTCGGTCTCCACGAATCAGGCCCACAAAGCTGAGTGCTGCTGCTAATTGCTTGGCGTATTCAAGCTTTGTCGGCGTGCCAAAATCCATCGATAAGCTAGCGTCGATGAGTGCGTAAAAATGTAGATCTTCCTCTTCCAGGAACAGTTTAAGGAACAGCCGGTCCAATCGAGCGTAGGTATTCCAATCGATAAATCTTAGATCATCTCCTGGCACATAGCTGCGAAAATCAGCGAATTCGACGCTTTGGCCTTTGCGATTGCTGCGCCGCTCGCCCTTCATTCGACCACGAAAAATTTTTCGGCTTACGAGCTCCAGCTTTTCTAACTGAGCAAGTAATTGCGGCGAGAGTAACGGAGAATCGGCAGTGGCCATGCAGAGTGGCGAACCTACTAGGATGACAGATACTGCGTCTCGCTGATGGAGACACCAATTCTAGTGTACCTGCCCCAACGGGAGGACTGCCAGATGCCGACTTTGGTTAACAGGCCTGATTTTGCCGTCGCAATTAACGGCGGGCTTGTTGCGGCGGACGAAGATACTGTTCCAGCGTGACTAACTCAAACTTCTTGGCATATTCATTGTATTCATCGATAAGTTTTCGGTCTGCTGGATAAAGCTCCATCTTAAATGTGTGCTGGCTGCGCAGCGCGACCGGTTTAGCAT
This sequence comes from uncultured Pirellulales bacterium, assembly GCA_964538425.1. Lineage (GTDB taxonomy): Bacteria > Planctomycetota > Planctomycetia > Pirellulales > JADZDJ01 > JADZDJ01. Next base: position 16,163 of record CAZIGP010000006.1, read on the forward strand.
TAGGGCGATTTGGCTGCGCTAGCGTTAGTTCGACCACATCGGGCAGCAGGCCGCGGCGTTCCAGAGCAGAGTTTACATGAAGGCGAGGAAATGGAGGGCGGGCGCCTTGCTTTACACAAGTTTGCAATTGGGCCGTCCAGTCGGCGAATTCTCGATAGGCCTGGGAAACTGCCGGGTCGTTCGCTCGAGTTCCACGGATTCGATAGGTCATGAGCGGGCTTGCGAAAGTTAACGAACCGTTGTCATCGACTGTTTCTGTGAAGTTAGGCGCTGCGGCAAACTTCAGCATTTGATCGGCCTGCCGAGAGGCTCGAACTCGCAACTGATTAACAAACTCGGTAATTTGGCTGGTTTTAAATTCGATATAAATTTTTCTGGTCGGATCAAGCACCACTATATTGCGATTTGACAAATCAAGCACGGTGATTTCAGGCGGTGAGGAAAGCGAGTCATACACTTTGTCGTTGTGAAACAGCGTCGAGCTTTCACTCACAGGTCGGTCTTGATCGCCTTCGAAAATTTTAGAATCGACACGAAACTCGACGGCGTAAGCAGGCATGGCAACCATTGCTGTGAGTAGCCATCCTAAAACTATCCATTTATTGTTTAAGCCAAACATTTTATTGCTCAGATAAAGAATTTTTACCGCGTGCCTTTGACGTACGAGATATGCGTAGGACTGGCAAACGGCAAAAGAATGTTATGAAATTAACGTCGTGGAGCCGTATTCGGTTTGCGACTTACCTTTGGTTGCTGGCCAACAGGAAGATAAACTTCACCTGCGATTGGTTGTCGCCAAAGCGGTTTACCGGTTTTTTGATCGCGGGCCTCTAGCAATCGATTGACGAGCTGAACGCCTCCGTCAACTTTTTCAATACTCTCGGTTACATTCAACCGCTTGTCGGCCACGTCGTAAAATGGCAAGTCGCGTTTGAGTTTAATTTGGCGAGCGATTGGATCGACCAATACGCTGTTTTCGCCTGTTTCCAAATTAACGAGGGCAGAGCCGGTCGTAACTTTTTTTGCCGCAGCCATCATTTCTGGCGTGGCTTTTCCTTGAGGAACGGCCAATTCTCGGGTGGCTCGCCAGGAAAGTTTTAGATTGTTTCCCAGTACGGACCCTACAGCATCGAACGATAGTCCCAGGCCGCCGCCGACGGCAGTCCATTCTGGAAAGACGACTTGTTGACAACGCATCAGCACGTTGCCCGTTGCAGCATCAAGCACCACGATTTGCATGGCATTTGGCGGAAGTTTATTTTGCGAAGTGCGTGCGATTACTCGATTGCCGGCAACGGCCAGCGCGAGTTGAGCTTCTTTGGTTTCCCACCTGGGTTTGCCGGTGATAAGATCGAGTGCTGTTAGCGAATCGTTCGCGCCGGTAACGTAGACCGATTGACTATCGGCGTCGGCAACTCCGGAGGGAATCGCTACCCAGTTCGACGAGGCACTGGTTGTCTCGGTTGCGCCTGCCGCTAGTGGAAGGCAACAAAATGCAGTATAGAAGGCTGCGGAAGCAAGGTAGAATGAATTACGTCGGCCCGGCAACATAGCAATACCCTCCATGGCGTTGCAGTTCGCAGGAACAGGATCTTTTAAGCCCTACATTCAAGAAGTCCGCATTTTACCCGCTCTTTCGAATTTGCCAAAGAGCAGCTTGGGCGGTACGATCCTTGCACAGCATTGCTAGCGTTTTTCTGCGGGGGAATGAGAGATGCTTAAGTCATTCAGAGTGTTTACTGCTATCGTTCAATAGAAAATGTTTCCATTTGCAGACACGAATCCAACGAAGCGATGGGAGATTGTCACCTTTGTGCTGGTGGCAATCAACGTGCTGTCGTTCGTTTGGTTTAACGGGTTAGATCCGCAGCGGCAACAAATGGCTGTCTTAAAATACGGTTTTATTCCCGCCAGAGTGTCACAATTGCGCGATCCTCAAAAAATTGTGCCCGTCGAAATTCACATTCCTGCGAGGCTTCGCAACGGACAGGAAGTGATTGTGCGAGAGGAAGTAAAATTGCCGGCAGATCGGCAGGGGATTTTGGCTTCTGCCGTCACATGCATGTTTATGCATGGTGGATGGATGCATTTGATCGGCAACATGTGGTTCTTGTTGCTGTTTGGAAACAATGTGGAAGATCGACTTGGGCATTGGGCCTATCTTGTTTTTTATTTTTTAGGAGGCTTTGCAGCCACGATTGTTCATTGGGCCATTGATCCAACGAGTACGACGCCTATTGTTGGGGCCAGCGGCGCGGTGGCGGCTGTGCTTGGAGGTTACGCGGTAGCGTTTCCGCATGCCCGCATTAAAACCTTGGTCATTCTCGTAGTAATTATTACGGTGGTGGAATTGCCCGCATATGTATTTTTGATAATTTGGTTTGGCATTCAATTGCTTGAAGGGTTGGGAGCGTTACAAATTCCACTAGGTGGAAACAGTCCTGGCGTAGCTTGGTGGGCACATGTCGGTGGTTTTGTAGCTGGCGCTGCAATGATGTTCATTTTGATGCAAATCGTGCCAGCCGACAAAGCCGAAGAGAATAACGAAGATACTTTTGATTATGATAAAGCAATGCGGCATGGATGGCTGGAAAATAAATAGCTGCAAGAATATTCTGCTGTGTGTCGCTAGGTTTTAATAAGTAAGATTCATCATTTGACTTTGGGATAGTTTTACCGATGGGGCGACGTACGCTTCGCAAAATTGATCCGGCACTCGATTTGTCGCGGCATTTGTTAACGCCGGAACAGTTGCCGAAACCGTGGAATCAAGTGGTGCTGTTTGGCCGCGAAGCGCCGCTGGAAGTGGAAGTTGGCAGCGGCAAAGGATTGTTTCTCGCCGGTGCTGCTGCGAAGCAACCTGACCGGAATTTTTTAGGCATCGAGATTTCGGAAAGATATGCACATTATTGTGCGGCGCGGCTTGTCAAACGCAGCCTGGAAAATGCCCGAATGATTCATGGCGACGGGCAGCGTTTTTTTAGCGAGTTTCTTCCAGACCGATCGGTTGCCGCAGTGCATGTTTATTTTCCCGACCCATGGTGGAAAGAGCGACATAAGAAACGTCGCGTCATGAATGAGCGTTTTGTAAGTGATGTACAACGAGTGCTCCAAGGCGGTGGCTCGCTGCATTTTTGGACCGATGTTGAGGAATATTACCACACAGCGATGGAATTGCTTGCCACGTCAACGCAACTTACTGGTCCGCTACCGGTGCCAGAGCTTCCTGCAGAACATGATCTTGATTTCCGCACGCACTTCGAACGCCGTATGCGGCTGCACGGCGAAGCAGTTTATCGGGCGGAATTTACAAAAACATGACTCGGGACTGGGTTTCTGGCTGGCTGTTGCTTCCAGCTTACGGCTTAATAATCACCGGTTTTGTGCAAAGGTTGTAAAGAATTGCCTCGTGTGGAGTTAACTCTTCTTGTTTCTGAAGCCGTTGCACTTCGTTGACTTTAGGAAAGTAAGCCTTCATGCCTTCGTTGCAACGCGTATGAATTTGTTGCAAGTCTGACGGTCCTGGCATGGAAACCAACGATTCGGTCAAGTAATAAGTGAAGACAAACATCGGCTCAATTTGATCGTCAAGATTTGCATCCCCTTTGTTTTGAGGAAGGTGTTGCCGGAAGTAGGCCAGCACTCGATCATTGGCGTGATTGATATAGCAGCTTTTGTCAGAACTGCAGGCAGACATCAAAGCGCTATCGCGTTGGCCGAGGTCTTTGAGTCGGTTCGTTTCTCCGTCGAGAAAATC
>CAZIGP010000007.1:0-4737 GCA_964538425.1 uncultured Pirellulales bacterium
TCGATAGGTAATACCGGCCTCATCGTTGAGCGAACGGACCGTGAAACCGTAGTTTGGAAACCACTGCATCGCAACCAACCGGAGTCGTGGGAGCGCATTACGATCGATGGCCTCCGGTGGGATGAAACTTTGCGCACAGCAACGTTCGACTACGAGGGTCGCTCGCACTCGGCGAAATTCCGTACTGCGCTGGAAGATCGAATGGATTTGCGATCTACCTGTGACTGGATCATCCGGCCTCGGCTGAGACGTTTGGCCGGCATTGCCGAAGTAATTGTCATGGGTGGCGACGTGAAGCAATATCAAGTCCTCGTCGATCCCACCAAGCTGCAAGAATACAATGTGTCGCTCCAAGAAATTGAAGCCGCAATTAAAGCCAACAATTTAAACACGAGTGGTGGCTTTTTGGAGGAAGGACAGACTGAACGTCCGGTGCGCATTGTCGGCCGACTTGGACCGATGCCTCGTCAAGTTTTGGATGAACTGGTTAAGGTGCCGGTGAAGATCAACGCGGCACGAACCATTTTACTAGGACATGTTGCCATAGTTCAGGAAGGACCAGCTCCCAAACGAGGCGATGCCAGCATTGATGGTAATCCAGGTGTGGTTATCACGATTGTTAAGCAACCGCACGCCGACACAAGAAAACTTACCGATGAGGTAAAAGTCGCTTTGCGAGAGATTGAAGCGACGTTGCCAGCGGACGTGGTAGTTAACACCGATCTGTTTCAGCTTAAGAATTTTATCGATCGTGGTATCTACTACGTTGAGGAGGCACTTGTCATCGGTGCCGTGCTGGTCGTAATCGTGTTGTTTTTGTTCTTGCTCAATATTCGCACGACGTTTATCACGCTGACTGCGATTCCACTCTCGCTCGTTTTAACGACATTAGTGTTTCGGCTAATTGGATTTCTGACAGGCACGCCGCTTTCGATCAACGTAATGACACTTGGCGGAATTGCTGTAGCCATGGGGGAATTGGTGGATGATGCAATTGTTGATGTGGAGAATATCTTTCGACGACTTTCGGAAAATAACGCCCTACCGAACCCTAAACCTGCGTTATGGGTGGTTTATCAGGCCAGCCAAGAAATTCGCTCAGCGATTGTATTTGGCACGGCGGTAGTCATTCTTGCATTCATCCCATTGTTTGCTTTGTCTGGCGTTGAAGGGCGATTGTTTACCCCACTTGGTGTGGCATACATCGTATCAATTCTTGCGTCGCTGGTTGTTTCCTTGACCGTAACACCGGTGCTGTCCTATTACTTGCTGCCGCAATCCAGTGCCGTTCATCATCACCAAGAGGGGTTTTTATTGCGGTTTCTCAAGTGGGCCGCAACATTTCTAATTCGATTTAGCATGCGTCATGCGGGCATGCTACTTATTGCGACTTGGGGATTGGTGGCTTTTTGCGGCTGGCAATTGGCAAGAATGGGCGCCGACTTCCTGCCCAAGTTCGACGAAGGAAGCGTTCAAATCAATGTGCTTTTACCGGGTGGATCATCTCTGACGGCATCCAATGAAGTTTCTGGCCTGATCGACCGCAAGCTGCAAACGATGCAGAAATCGTCGGATAATGCCAATGGTCCGATTCTTCATTTTGCTCGTCGAACTGGGCGAGCAGAACTCGATGAACATGCCGAGCCGGTCAATGTCGGAGAATACATTCTCACGATAAATCCAAGATCGGGAATTCAGCGCGACGAATTTTTGAAAACGGTGCTTGCCGAGCTGCGAGTCGAAGTGCCGGGAGTTGGTATTGAAGCAGAGCAGCCGCTTTCACACTTAATTAGTCACATGTTATCGGGAGTTAATGCACAAATAGCGGTGAAGATCTACGGAGATGACTTGGATAAGATTAGGCAATTGGCTAGCCAAGTGCGCTCTACGCTGGCGGAGATTCCTGGTGTCACGCCTCCCATCATCGATCCGCAGGAAATTGTCGATGAGCTGCACGTCGTCTTGCGCCCCGATGACCTTGCGATGTATGGAATCAGTCGTGAGTTTGTTGCGGATTTTGTACAAACGGCACTCAAAGGAGAAGCAGTGTCTCGAGTTTTGGAGGGCCAACGACGGTTCGACCTGGTGGTAAAGCTCCAAGAGCCTTATCGATCTGACCCCGACTTTTTTACAGAATTACGTTTGGAACTGCCAGACCAACGCGGGCAAGTGCGTTTGAAAGATATCGCCGACTTTCCTCAAGCAGCCAGCGGTCCCAACCTTGTCAATCGCGAGAATGTTCGCCGGAAGCAGGTGGTGCGATGCAATGTCACTGGTCGAGATTTGGCAGGAGCTGTTGAGGAGATCGAGCAGAAAGTACGACAGCGCGTCCGGCTGACAGAAGGTTATTTCATCGAATTTGGCGGTCAGTTCGAGGCCCAGCGTTCGGCGACTTGGCTAATTACAGGACTTGCAGGCGTATCATTGGCCGGCATTTTTATTGTCTTGATGATGCTTTACCCTTCGCCGAGAATCACTTTTCAAATTTTGAATGCAATCCCGACTGCGTTTGTCGGCGGCGTGCTCGCGCTGATGCTGACCAACCAGACGCTAACCGTCGCTAGTCTCGTGGGCTTTGTTTCGCTCGGCGGCATCGCCGTTCGAAATGGAATTTTGCTGGTAACACATTATTTCCATTTGATGAAAGAAGAAGGATTGCCATTTTCGAAGGCAACCATCTTGCGCGGAAGTTTGGAGCGACTCGCGCCGGTGTTGATGACAGCGTTGACCGCCGGCATCGGTCTGATCCCACTCGTAGTTGGTGGCCGAAAACCTGGATTGGAAATTCTTTATCCCGTTGCAACAGTAATTTTGGGAGGATTGATAACTTCAACATTTTGCGAATTCTTGCTCCATCCTGGCCTATTCTGGAATTTTAGTGGCCAAGATGCCGAGCGGCTGGTTCATAGCAGAGATGAAGAGGAATTGTTTTAAGGTGTTTAACCATTTTTTCATGGAGAATTGAAGCGATGAAAAATATCTTGATTTGTGGATTGATGATTTCAGTGCTCGTTGGTTGCAGCAACTCAAATGAACCACGACCTGTACCATCGAGCAAGGGAGTTGCACACTCTCATTAGGGCGTCACCACGCAGAATTCACAGTGGATCACAACAAGCAGGAGTGTGCCGTTCTTATTCTCGCCGGTGATGCGAAGACACCCATGTCGATCGGCGCGACGGAATTCGTTATCAACATCAAAGAAACAAAGACCAAAGAAGGGAAAGTCGTCGCTCCCATGAGTATTACGATCAAACCGGAAAAGGCTGTTGATGGTAAAGCATCGAAGTTCATCGGCTCTGATCCAGGTATCGGCAACGTTGCAGATTTTGAAGGGACGGTTTCAGGTGAAATCGACGGCAAACCGGCGATGGGAGAATTCAAGGAATAGAGAAATCATGCGTTAGGTTTTGGATACCCGCCGTGAACGGCGGGCCTAATATTCGCCTCGTGAACGAGGTTGGGGCGGATGGTGAGGTCGCGGAAGCGGTGAGATCTGAAGGGGCGAGGATCGAGGGGCGCGGGGCGAGAGTGGGAATCAGGATTTAAGATTTGAAAGATCATCGAACAAAAACGGGCGGTGATTCTATTGCGCCCCGGTGGGGCTTGGGTTGATGCTTTTGCCTCGTACCCAGGGCGACGCTCCGCGGTTTCCGCTTCGCTTGCCACTGGGCTAACTTAGGTTGTCCCGTTGGGACACAAGGGAAGAGGCGCGATGCGGGAAGAAATCTATTACGGCCCGTTGGGCCTGAGGAAAATTTATTGGGCATCTTCGACCTAGGCCGTTGGCCTAGGCTGTGGCTAGGTTGGCCCTTTGGGCCACAGGGGATGCATTGATCGCCGGTTCATTTGGATGCCCGCCGCCTAATACCGCTGGCGGAAAAGTCTCGTGAATGAGGTTGGGCGGATGATCGATAGCGGTGGTATCTGCTGTGAACATCAAAGCACTGCTGGCAAGCCAGCAGTGGCACACGGCGGAGTTGTTTTTCAGTTCGACAACGCCCTTCCTCGCGTCAGGGCGTGCCACCCGGCCGATGCGGGAAAAACAGTTCTAGCGGAGATTAGAGGTTTATTACGGCCCGTTGGGCCTGAGGAAAATTTATTGGGTGTCTTCGACCTAGGCCGTTGGCCTAGGCTGTGGCTAGGTTGGCCCTTTGGGCCACAGGGGATGCTTCGATCATCGGTCTGTTGATTTTTCTTCGCTAATTTTCTGCCAATCTAGCGAGTTGGATTCGCCGTCGGGGGGTGTGAAATCGTCGATTTGTGCTCGATTGGTTCCGCTGCGAGGTTGTGGTCGGCCGAGGGGGAGGTCTTCGGGTTTCAGGATTTGTTCGTTGGTTGGTTCATTTTCGCTGAGGGCGTGGAGCAATCGATTGCAGCGGGCGTCGGCGGCGTGCAAGGTATCCTCATCATCACAGCACAAACCGAAGCAGGCTTTGCCTTCCTGGCCGATTGTCGAGCCGGGATCGATCCACATGCCGAATGCGTCGAGCTGCATTGTTTCCAAGTTGAAGTCGAGCACTACGCGCTGGACTTCGTAGTTGACCCACACGCTGAGGAAATCGTTTTGCACGTTCAGCAAATCGGCCAAGGCCGTGACTAAGTCGCGGGCGGTGGTGTTGCTGAACTCGGCCGTGGCGCCGGGGAGCGGCGGTTGGCGCAAGCGCAACTGGGTAATATCGACTTGGTCGATGGCGACGCGGACGGCTGCGCGGCGCAGTTCGAAGTTGGCTTGAT
>CAZIGP010000007.1:4747-16166 GCA_964538425.1 uncultured Pirellulales bacterium
CGAGCTCAATTTGCCGCAAGGTTAGCCGCAGCGATTGAGCCACTCGATCGGTGAAGTTGTAATAATCTCGCCGGGCTTGTTGATATTCGATCAAGGCCTGGCGGTAGTTGTTTCGTTCGGCAAGCCGAGTGAGCGGGGCATCGAACTGCACGCCCATGCGGAGCCGGCCCGTGGAATTGTTGAAAGCAAAAGGGGTATCGCTGGCGTTTTGCACATCGCCGCTGATCGACAGATTCAATTCGCTTTCCAAAGCGTTGGCGTTGAATTCGATCAATCGCCAGCGATCCACGAGCGTGGCCCGCGCGTTCATCCAATCCAAACGGTTGCAGCGGGCAATGCGAATAGCTTCGTTCGATTCCATGTCGACCGGTACGAAAACGATTTTCTCGGTTCTTGCTCGGGCTTGCACGAGTGAAAGTTCCAAGATGTCGCCGTACAAGTCGAGCAAGTTATCGGGAATGTGGCCGAGTACGGCATTCAATCGCTGGGCTACATCTTGGGCTTGCGATTCGGCGGCATGTTCCTGGAGCCATTGCAAGTCGTTATCGAACTGCTCGAATAAAGGAGGCAATTTCGCAAAAGCATTTTCGATTTGGCTTAGATCCTCTTCCAGCTTGCGGGGAAGATCGGTCAGGCGTTTAATGTCGGCATCGATGGCGTCGCGATTGGAGAAGAATTCGGTCTCTGCAATGCGGTCGAGTTCGGTGTCTTCAGGGCTTTCGCCGGTCAAACCTTTGCGAGCGCGGCGTAATAACAATTCCAGCGATTCGCGCCGTTTAGGAACGTTGGCTTGAAATTCGGCAATATCTTTGCGTACTTCGGGAAGATGATTGGTAGCGGCCCGCTGCACTTCGAGCGCTTCTGCAAGTGCTGTTCGTAAGCGGTTGACTTTTTCACGAAACTGGTCTGTGCCCAGCATTGCCGGATCGCGGGCATCTTCGCGCAGCGCCACAATCAAATCGCCGAGCCGAGCTTGCATTCGGGTTACCCGGTTTTGCAGCGGAGCCAAGTCGGCGTCGATCAATTCGAACGGTTCGAGCATCCGATCGCGGATCAACATCGTCAGTTGCGCTGGCATGCCGAACGTCACTTTAAAGTTATCGACTTGGTTGTCGTAGTTGGTCATGTCGGTCATGAGCCGGCTTTGAGCGTTGTAGAGCGCTTGTCGAGCGAGATCGACCTGAAACTTGTCGATGCGTCCCGCAGCATAGGCTGCGTCAAGCTGCGCGACGCTGCCGCCAAGGGCCGCTACGTTCGACTGCTGATTGCGAATTTCCTGCTGCCTTTGCAACAGGCCGATGTAACCGTTGGCCGACCCTGCGCCCGCGCCGCCGGTGACGCCGAAGTTGGCGTTGGCCTGGGCTTGTTGTTGCTGGGTAGCCTGCGTGGTCACGGTTCCGAATCCGCCGCCGATGCCGCTGAAGCCTTCTAAACCGGCTCCGCCGAATACGCCACCGCGGCGATTGGGCCCGTCGCCGGGATTGTTGCCTGCATAAACTTGCGTGAAGAATCCGCGGCGATAGCGCTCCATCGCGCGGACGTTGTAGAGCAGCACGCGTTCGGAGAGCGTCAACCGTTCGAGGACCACGGCACGCCCACCGCCACGCAATAGCGGCTGCACCATGCTGAAATCTAACAAGGTCGTTGAAAATTGATTGTCGGAGCCTGAGAACTGCCAGACCAGCGAGTTCGCCAAACCGATGACAAATTCGCCGCCACTGGCAAACAATTTTCGGGCTTGGAATGTCGTATCGTTCTGGAGCAAACTGGAACTGGTGCCGCCCGCACCCGGAGCTGCCGGACCAGCGACACTGTACGCAGTGCTGTTATTGCCAAAAAATTGCACGTCGAAGCGAAACCGTTCGAAGCTGACGTCGAGCGCGGAGAGATAGAGCTGTTCGAGTTCACGTTGATAGTCGCGAGAGTTGAGGAGTGCCAACTGCACGGCTTGGGTGAGATCGGCCACGACTTCGCCCCGGTCGTTGCGTGGCAAAGCGGCATCCCACTGGGGATTTTGCACGTAAGGGGTATCGCCATACCAATCCCAAACGGCATCGCCACGCATGCCATCGACGCATTTCATCAACTGCGAAGCGGCCGGATCGTCGGGCGGTTCCAACTCGAAATCGGGGCAGGCCGGATCGTACATTCGCGAACGCGGATCGAGATTGATCGTGTAATCTTGCAGCGGCCAGCGCGGGTCTTGGGCTTTTTCGCGAACTAAGTCGTAAATTTCGTTGTCGGCCCATTTGCGAAAAAATGCGCGCGTACAGCCGCTGAGCAAACAAGCACAGAGAATCAGTAGTGTGGTTACTACTCGAAGATTGGGCTTCGCAGATGTCGATGATTTTTTTCTTTCTGGTAGCGCCTTCGATTGCTCAACACCTGCGCATTTGCGAATTAACTGTTCGATGGCTGAGTCTGCCATCTGGCTCCAGCAAGGCAGAAGTTGATTCGACAAGGGTTGCAGATCGGCGAGCACTTGGTCGAGCAATTGCCGGCCGGTGGGCGTCAGTTGCCAGACTTGCCGCCGGCGATCGTTCGCATCGCGGCAACCAGCCAGCAAATCACGCGCTCGCAACTGTTCGACCAGCCCGCTGATCTGGGCTGGTGAAACGCAGATTGCCGTTGCCAGCTCGATTTGCCCCACGCCGGTTGGTGCGGCGCGGTGGCAGTGCCAGAGCAGCGATAATTCGATGTCGCTTAGTTGGTGCTGCTGGGTGCAATCGGCCATCGTGCGACGCAACTGCCGGGCACAGGCAGAAAACCGCTCAAATACTTCGAACCAATGCTCAGCAGCTTCCGCCCGCGCGGTAGAATCGGTTCGATGAGGCGAAGGAGCAGTCATGCTGGGCGCGGGCAATTGGAGCCGTCGTTGTCGTGGAATGGCTGTGGAATCGGCGCGGTTGTATCGATCGTTCAACCTTTAACGATTCGGGATAAAATGGTTCGGACTTGAACGAATTCCGCGGATGGAGGCAGTACAAAGCCCGCAACTGCTCTTCCTTGACACCCTCTTTTACCCTGCTTATCATCGAGTTATAGATATTGGAGCAGCGCAAGCTGTTTTGGTGTCGGTAGATAGGAACAATTCTGCTCAACCGCTGGCGATTTAAACCATCGTTCAGAGCATCTCGCTCTTTTCCCACGAAGCTTTTATGCCGATTCCTTTGATCGTTGCCGCGGTAGTTTTGCTGGTAGGAGTCGTGGCCGTTGTGCTCAGCCGCGAAAATTGGCGGTGGCAAAACATCACGCTGGTTTCGTTGTTCTTGGTCCTGGGCGTGCTGTTTTTCTATTTGGGATCCAAGAATTTAAAGATTCAGCAAGCGTGGCGTAATGAAATTGAGAATTATCAAAAGGCCGTGGGTGTCGTTGAAAAAGAGATCAAAAGCACACGCGAAGGGGAATACGACGCTGCCGAAAATAAGTGGACCCGACCAAGCTTTGATGAGGTGAAACGCCGCGTGCAAGTGGCGTTGCAAGGGCGCGGCCGCGTTTGGGAGCAGGTCGTTTGCAATGGCTTAGATCAATCGGGTGCATTGTTGGCCACGATTGCTCAGCCCACGCCGACGGGCATTGCCGATAAGACCATTTTGTTTGTCTTCGATGGCGACTCGGTTCCTGCCAATAATGGCGGGCAATTTTTAGGTGAATTCGAAGTCACGAAAGTTGACGGGCAGCAAATTACACTGTCACCGGTATTGCAGTTGAGGCAGTCGGAACTTCAACGGCTTGGCCAGCGTCGCAACCGGCCGCTGGTGATCTACGAGATTATGCCGACCGACAGTCACGATTTGTATGGCGAACTGGAAGCTGCTCAGCGGATTGCACTGTTCGCGAATACCGTTCCGCAAGAGGTCAAGAACGAGTTTGCCAAAGACGGCAGTGCGCCGGCGGCGAATGAAGCGGACACCGATCGGATTTGGCGCCGAGTTAAAGCATTAAAAAGTTTCACCGTGCCTCGCAACGCGCCCGAAGGAGAAGGCCAAACTGTCAGCGAGGGAACGGAAATCATTCTCGACCCGAAATCTGCAGAGGAAATGGTTGCCGCGGGGGAAGTCGCATTTGTCGAAGGCAACGACAAAGTTTATCGCCGAGCGCTGCGCGATTATGCCCATTTGTATCGCGATTTGAATTTACGGATCGATTCGCTGCTCAGAAACATTAAGGAAGTCACCGATCAATTGCTGTTAGTGCAAGAAGCGCACCAAAAGGTTAGTAGTGATCTTGCCAGCCGCGAGCAAGAAAAGGGCTTGTTAAAAAACGATTTCACACGATTTAAGGCTGAGCAAGATCGCATTACTGCTCACGTGGCGGCACTCGAAAAACGCTTGAACGAAGTGCAAGTGGAGCTCAAAAGAGTGTATGCCGATAACGTGCAAAAGGAAGCAGAACTCGTTCAACTGACGTACGAGTTGGCGAATCGGATGAAGAAGACAGTGGCAGTGAAGCCGTAATCACGCCGGCATTTCTATTCTGCCGGCTTCCTTCCTTTCTTTCTGCCTGGTTACTTTGTTAGATACAGCTTTTTTGCGCTGGTGATGCGCAGGCGATACATTTGATCGCCATGCTCGATCCAAACTTCGCGTCGGCCTTTCATGAGCTCGGCGGAAGAATAAATGATCGGTTGCGATTCAGGCACGGGCGTTGAATTTTCGGAAGGGATGGTTGAAGGAAAATTCTTGGCAGGCGGGACGAACTCATCGGCTTGATACATCGAAATAACTCTGGGAAAGAAAGTTAATCTCGAGGTTTGCAATCTTTGTGCCGTGAATGCGTTTGGCAAATGGGGCTGACCTTTAAGCAGGTTTTTCGATTTGAATTTGGTGACGCCGCGCAGGAGTGATGATTTGCGCGTCGTGCATGGCGAAAAATTCGCCGCACGTGCTAAGCCGTAATTTAGAACGTTGCGGGTAATGCAATCATTAAACTCGTTCACGCGCCTTGAGCACATGATGGATAATGGAATCCATGCGACTTTCGTCGGAGAAGGGTGAAAGCACGTAGCTTTTCATGGCTGAGATTGGCTCGCCGTGGTCGCTTTGTCGGTAGCATTCGGTGAGCGAAATGGCGACGCCTTGGCCACGCAGCGCTTCAGCATGAACTAAATGATAAATGCTGCGGTTGTAATCGTTATGAGCAATGAGTTGCTGCCGATAGCTGGCATCATGCCGCTCTCGATCTTTGACTTCAAAAGTGTCGATGCCGTCGGGATAAGCCCGAAACAAGGTGACCGGCCCGTGGTTTTCGCCATTGAGCACCGAAAGATTTGGATGTGATTCGATTTGCTCGCGGAGCACTTCGGCCATTTCGACGGCATGACCCAGCAGCACACGCATGCCTTCTTTGCCTAAGAGAAGCAGGCTTGCGAGCGCGGCCATGGGGCCTGTTCCTGCGCGCGAGGTTTCGAGCGTGAACATGCCAGGATGGTGTTCGCCCGTTTGATACAAGTAGGGCATGGTTTCGCGCGGGCGGGCGATGATTTCTAAATCTTTGCGGTTGCGGAATAGCACGAGCGACGAAATGTAGGGCACGAAGCCGGTTTTATGAAAGTCGATGCCGAGCGAATCGGCGAGCGCTAAATGCCGAATGCGATGGGCGGCTGCAGCAAGCGCGCGCACCGTGCGGCCGCGGAAGCCGAGGGGATTGCGGTGGAAATCGTAATCGTTGAACACGCTCCAGGCCCAGCCGATTACTGCATCGGCATGAATGTGGGGGCGATAGGTAAGTTTAAATTCCTGGACGAGTCGCTCGCGCAGGGCGTAAATCGCTTGTAGGTCGTCGATGCCAAAAGCATCGGTGGTGCCCATGGTGGCGACGATGGCGGCAATGTGCCGGCCGGATTTCAGTGCTTCTCTGGCAACCTCTTCCAGGGCATCGACTTTGATGGAATTGTCTAAATGAGAGTCGACGGCGATTACTTGATCTTGCCCGATGCCGAGCCAAGCAGCCACAGTTTTGCAAGCATAGTGGCTACAATCGGAGACGAGCACGACGGCATCTTCTCGCAGACCTTTTCGTGAACTGCCAGGGACTGCTTTTTCGAGACCGACTTTCAAACCGTAGAGCAATCCGCCGGTTCCGCCGAAGGTAAATACGCCGTCGGCTTGCTGCGCATCGTAGCCCACCAAGTTTGACGCCATCGCCGTGACACGCACTTCGGCTTCAGAAATTAAGTGGCCACTTTCATCGCTGCATAAGTTGGGGTTGTATACGGCGGGGAGCAGCATGCCGATGATGCTTGCGATTGAAGGCTGCGGCACCACATTGACTTGGCTGCGTGGATGGCCCCAGATGAACATGCCATTCAAGTAACGGACCAATTCAGGCAGCACGGTTTCCAAGGTGCGGACGCTCGAATCGATTGTTGCCATTCGAGCTTTGACGTAATCGGGCTCTGTGGGAACGCCTAAAATTGGCGCTTGCGATTTTAAGGCATCGACTTGATCGAGCGCCCGCAGAATAGAAAAGACGACGTAAGAATCGTGAACTGGATCGGAGACGGGCTGCGGAAATTGCTGCCGCAACTGCTGAAGCAAACGCTGGTGCGGCGACAGATCGAGATAATCGGTCATGCGAAGTGGTTTTAGACCGCGGAAACGTTAGCACCGGGTGAGCATGCAAATCTTAGGTTTTGCACCTTTCGAATTGCCATGGGACGATGCTTTTAACGTTTACCCTCTTTGCAATGATGTAGGTTAGCCATTACGCCGCCCGCCGCGTCTGCCTCGACCACCGTGGTGGCCACCGCCGTGATTTCCCTGCCGTGGATTACGCGTCCGTTCTTGCATGTTCGTGTCGATAATGATGCCGATGGCTTCTTTCCAAGTCATAATGTCGCGTACCGAATGCTTGCCACGAGGCCCATCTTCATCATCACCAACATCGGTGACATCCGCGAGTTCGCCGATGTGGGACTCATCTTCGGAAGGTAGGCCGCCGATGTGTTCAAGATCGTCGATGTCTTCGAGATCTTCGCCAAACGTATCGGCAGTGTCTCGGGAGGAAGTGTCTTGGGAGGAAGTTTCCCCGATCGGTCTTCTTCCTTCTCCGCTGCGTTGATTTCGTCTGGAGCCTCGTTCTGAGCCACGCCGATCTCCGTTGCGACCGCGCCCGCGACCACGGCCTCGGCGGCGACGACCTCGGCGACCTTCGTCTTCGTCTGCAGGTTTTTCCGCGCGATCTTGGCTTTCGCCGAAACCGCTGATTAGTTCTTCATCGTCATGGATGCCTGCTTCGTCGGCGGGGCGTTCTTCCCAGCCATTTTCGGCACCATGGCCTTCTGGCATTGGGCGACGTGGTTCGCGCTCGCCGCGCTGACTCGTGCCGCGATTTTCATTGCCACGTTCACGATCTCCCTCAGGCCGCCTGCGGCCACGCCCACCCCGGCGACGCCGACCGCGACGTGGACCATCTTCTCGGTCTCCACCACCTTCTCGGTTTGCACCACGATCTTCTCGTCGGCCGTAGCGCGATTCGCTTGATGCTTCATCTTCTGCGAGAGGCTTCTCGTCGTCGTCATTTCCCCAACGATTGCGAGCATCTTCGGCATCCCATGGCTGGTCTTCGAAGTCGCCGGCATCAAAAGCTTCCGGCTCTCGAGGTTCGGGTGCGCGAGCTTGCGCTGGCCAACCGAGAAGTTCTGCCACAGGATCTTTGCGCTTGATCGGAGTTTCTGGTTCTGGTGGAACTTCGATGCCTAAATCGTTCGCGAGCGCTCGCCAGTCGGCCGGAGTTTTTTTGGGCTCTGGTGGCAGCGACGATGAAGAAAAAGAGGGAGCGGCGGAGGCTGGTGCCGGCGGCGGTGGAGGTGGCGGCACGGCGTTAGGGTCGACGCCTAATTCTGAAGCCAACGATTTCCACGGATCAAATGTTTCGTCGCTCATATTGTTTTAATTGCTGGGCTGCGTGGCGAGAAAAACAAGAAATCGTTTGCCGACTTCAAACTAAACGGTACTCGCCAATTTTAGGATTTATTTCGGGGATTTAACAACAAGCCATTTTGCTCAGTATAGATTGACGCTCGAATACAGGGAAGTCGTATCGGGGCTGATGGTTACCTAGGGTGCGTAGGGTGCGGGCGACGAAGATTTTATGCCTGATTGGAGTTGTTACCGGCAACCGCGTACAATTCTAACGCCAATTCGGCCATTCTTGTTTCCGTGGTAGGGTTCATTCATGACCAATGAGAAAAAAACCTCGATGCCCGAATTGCCCTTTGTGGAAGAGATTGAAGTGCGTGGGCATATCATCGACAGCCTGATTTTGCCGAAGGTGCTCGATTTGATTACGGCTGGCGGGGGAGCCTTTCGAATTAAAAGTATCAACATCGGCCATGGTCGCGTTGATCCTAGCTATGCGCTGCTTGAAGTGCGAGGCGAGTCTCAAGAGCAATTGGACGGAATTTTGGCGCAAATTGCCGACCATGGCGCTGTGCCCACTGCGCTGCACGATGCGCGGTTAGTCGACGCCGACATTGCGGGCGCGTTTCCGGAAGATTTTTACAGCACGACCAACCAGCGGACGGAAGTGCGACTTGGCGGACATTGGACGCCGGTGGACGAGCAGGAAATGGATTGCGGCATCGTTGTCGATCCGGCGGTCAACAAAGCACGTTGCATTCCGATGACTGAAGTGCAAAAGGGCATGAAGATTGTGACCGGCCACATCGGCGTTCGTGTATTTCCTGAACAGAAGAAAATGGAGCGGCAATCGTTCGAGTTTATGAACAGCGCCGTTTCCACCGAAAAGCCTAAAGGCGTCGCGATTCGACAGATCGCGCAAGAAATGTTTCAGACGAAACGTGCGGGTGGGAAATCGCTGTTGGTCGGCGGACCGGCAATTATCCACACAGGGAGCGGGGGATATGTCTGCGAGCTTATTCGCCGCGGGTATATTCATCGTTTGTTTGCAGGCAACGCGCTGGCCACGCACGACATTGAACAAGCATTATTTTCGACGAGCTTGGGTGTGCATCTGGAACGTGGCGATTTAGCGGAAGCGGGGCACGAACATCATTTGCGAGCGATCAATCGTATTCGCCGCTGTGGCAGTATTCGGCAAGCCGTGGATCAAGGTGTGCTGAAAAGCGGCGTCATGTATGAGTGCGTGAAACACAATGTTGATTTTTTACTGGCTGGCAGTATTCGCGATGATGGGCCACTACCTGATGTGATTACCGATTCGATGGAAGCGCAGCGACAGATGCGGGCAAAAATTCGGGACGTCAATTTTTGCTTGATGATCGCTACCACGTTGCACTCTGTGGCGGTTGGCAACTTACTTCCCGCGTGGGTGAAAGTGGTGTGTGTGGATATCAATCCATCGACCGTCATTAAGCTGAACGACCGAGGCTCGTTTCAAACGGTTGGCTTGGTGACCGATGTGGAGCCATTTTTGCGGGCGCTCGTGGACGAATTGCAAGTGTTGGAGCGAGCCGCCTAAAGCTTGAAGCATGCGTTAGGCTTCGATGGGTAAGAATGCAGGTAGGTGATTCTTTTGCGATCATTGATGTTCACGACTACGACCATTTATCTTTATGCCATTTGCAGCTCCTACCATTTTGATGTGCCCGCCCGATTTCTACGGAATTGAATATGAAATCAATCCGTGGATGAGTCGGCAGCGGCAAAGCGATCCGGTGAGAGCCAAGCAGCAATGGTCGGCGCTACAGCAATTGCTTCAGTCGGTAGGGGCAGACATCAAGCTGCTCGCTTCGCAACCAGGATTGCCCGACATGGTGTTTACGGCCAATGCGGCGCTTATCCATCGCAACGTAGCGGTGATGGCGCACTTTCGACACCCTGAGCGGCAAGGCGAAGTAGCGTTTGATGAAGCTTGGCTGCGAGCTGCAGGATTTGAAATTCGCGAAGTGCCCGACGATTTGCATTTCGAAGGTGCTGGCGATGCTCTGTTTTGTGGCGACACATTGTTTGCAGGCTATCGCATTCGCAGCCATGCGCGCGGGCACCAGCAAATTGGCGAAATGCTGGGTTGCCGAGTGATTCCTGTGGAACTCGTCGATCCGTATTACTATCACCTTGATACATGTTTTTGTCCGCTGGCGCGCGGCGAAGCAATTTATTTTCCGCCCGCGTTCGACGAGTACGGCCGTACGGCATTGAAAGCGCACATTCCAAAACTCATCGAAGTGGATGCTGCCGAAGCGCCCAGCTTTGCTTGTAATGCCGTCGTCGTGGGCCAACATGTCATTACCAACGCTGGTTGCGTTAAACTTCATGAATCGCTACGCCAGCGTGGTTATATTCCTCATGAAACGCCACTAGATGAATTTGTCAAAGCGGGAGGGAGCGCTAAATGCTTGACACTGCGACTGGATGGAGAAGAAGCAGCGGCTTGGAAGAAGTAAAGAATGGGGACACTTAACAGAGAGTTAAAGCATGTACTTGTCGACCTTTATATCTCTTCCCAAATTCTACGGATAATAACGTGACTTGCTTGTCTCTCCTAAATATGTCGACTAAACTATGATTACTTATTTTAACACTTGCTTCGTGTTGGCACGGCAGCCAGATAAGTTCTAAAAAACGAGGCGGCATCTTTTTCCACGCCAACATTTTGGTTGAGATCTCACGCATGAACCGCAAGATTATTCTGTTTGAACTAAACGAAGTACCTCTGCGTATCATTGATCAATATTGCGAATGGGAACCGAATTCGACTCTTGCTAAGTTTATGAGCAATTGTCGACAGTACGAAACGATGTCGGAAGATGTTGGCTCGCTTTCCCCCTGGATTACTTGGCCAAGCTTGCACCGCGGTGTGCCCGATGAAAAACACTTCATCGCAGATTTTGGACAAGATCTTTCTGAAGTAGACCAAGAGTTTCCACCAATCTGGCAGATCCTGGCTCGGCACGGTGTTTCAACGGGCGTATGTGGCAGCTTGCATTCCTATCCGATGCCGAAGAATTTAGAAAATTACGCTTTTTATTTGCCCGATACTTTTGCGGCTGGATCAGAATGTTTTCCTAATTCGCTATCGATTTATCAAGAATTTAATTTGCGAATGGCGCGTGATTCGGCACGCAACGTATCCAATCGTGTACCCTGGGTGTCTGCGCTTCAAGTGTTGCGCGCATCAGGCGAATTAGGGTTGCGGATGCGCACATTTTTGGACATCGGCAAGCAATTATTCAGTGAACGATTGCAATCCTGGCGGAAGACAAGACGCCGGACATATCAAACCGTACTGGCATTTGATGTGTTCATGCGCCAATTGCAGCAACAGCGACCTGCATTTTGTACGTTTTTTACCAACCACGTTGCCTCGTCGATGCATCGCTATTGGGCTGCCGCATTTCCTTCCGACTACGAAGAGTTTGGCTTCGATCTAGATTGGGTGCGAACTTTTGGCAGCGAAATTCGATTTACGATGTCCAAGTTCGATAATTTTTTCA